>JBLIKA010000050.1:0-23160 GCA_047637355.1 Glaciecola sp.
AGCAGGTATTGCACCAAATAGCTTTTACCGCCACTTTAGGGACGTAGACGAACTCGCAGTGGCATTAATTGATCGAGCCGGTCGAGGCTTGCGCGGCACAATACGCGAGGCGCGCCAACGACTTAAAAGTGACCGTGGTGGTGTACGCAGTTCTGTAGAGGTGTTTATGGAGGCACTGGATGACGACCAGAAGTACCTGAAAATTTTGCTTCGCGAAATTTCCATCGGCTCTGATGCCTTTCGAAACGCAGTTGACCGCGAGCTTAATTATTTCGAAGAAGAGCTAAATGACGAGTTGCTCCGCGTCGTTGAAGCTACCGGCCAACAAATTCACCAACCCCGCGTGGTAGCCAAGGCGATAACGCGGCTGGTGTTTACTCTGGGCGCGTCCGCCGCCAATATGAACATGCAGCAGCGTAGCGATTTGACTGAAGAGACGGTAACAATGGTGCGAATGATTATTGTGGGTGCGAATATTATAGCAAAGCGTAAATAACGCGACCTTAATAATTCTGTAAGCGGCTAAATAGCTGTTGAACCAGCGTCAATGGGTAAGGTTACTCCGGTGGTAAAACCTGCCGCGTCAAAGCACAAATATAAAACCGCACCCACCACCTCTTCCACTTAACCAGTGCAGTGCAACTGCAGTTGCACTAACATCATGAAAACCCGCCTGCCGATTTTTTGCTGATGAGTTCACTGTATTTATACCAAAATTAGGCAGTAAGCCCAACTGCATTTCGTGAAGCAAATGCTTGCGGCCGCAAAGTCGGAGCTAAGTCTCTTACTTAACGCTACCTAAGTACGACAAATAATCCAGCTGAGCCCTTATCACCCCAAAAATATGGTGATGAGCATATATTATTTTGACTTAGTCTAACCAATTACCCTATCATTTTAGGTTATAATCCTCGCTAATAAACATCAAGGAATTAGGAAGAAATGTCTGAAAAGAAAGTTAAATTTGAGTTCGAAAAGCAGAATAAAAATAGTGTTCGGTATAAAGAGGTGCCCGAAGATGGCATGCCGCCAGTGATTGGTAGCATTTATGTGCAAAAGTGGTTTGCTGGTGAAAGTAAGAAAATAGAATTGGTAATTACGAAGAAAGACTAAATTAACGGTATATTTAAGTCAGCTAGACTGCTGCCTTATAGTTCAGTGAGTCAAGTACTAACAATATAGCGGACGAGCGTAAGCTAACTTTCAAAAATGCATTTTGCCCATATCTACCTGCCAATTTGTGCATTTTAGATTCATCATCACAAATAATAAGATAGCTATTTTCTTTTGGCCAGGTTTCATCTTCGTTGGTTCCATAGCCCTCATAAAAAGGATATTCTGCTTTGTTTAATTCTTGAATAAACCGTTTATGGCGCAAGGTGTTGTCTGCACTTGTTAATATGACACTGAAAGGGTTTTCAGGGGTGATAAAGTAGGCGACTTGGGCGTTATGTTTGAGTAACAGTGCATCGATATCAGAGCAGCGCTTACCAACGGTAATTCGACAAAGTGTGTTCTCGATTAATACGACGTATTTTGCTGTTTTGTATATCTCTATTGTTTGGTTATCAACCATTAATTGTTTATCCATTGAGGCCGGTAGTTGCTTAATATTAATTGTTAGGCTTGATTTACACATATTAAAATAATCATAATATTAATTGCAGCGAATTTTAATCCTAATTATTTTAAAGATCTGGTCAACCATCACTTCATTCAACCCCCCTCAATTAAAAAAATAATTAAAATCCCCTCAAGTATTATTTAAAATCAACCACCTATTGCGCATTCAAATAGATATCTATGAAACATAGTTGCAAAGATAAAAGTCAGAATTCCTCCGCAAAAGCGGTTAATTCACGAAGCCAAGGCGTGGGTCGTTTAACTATTGACGCAGTATTGGCTATCACTAACATTGTTGAATCAATACAAAAGCGCGCAAGTCCGCTTTCATCTCTAAAGTCGACTGCTGACAAAGAACCGCTTTCAGGCATAAGCGGGTTGGTGTATCGCAATATTCGCAATGTGACACAACGACTAGGTGAAAGTATTGATCCACCACTTGCGGCAATTGGTAAAGAACTCGCTTCTCAAGCTGATTCAACGTCGACACAAACTTTGCTTGCAACATTAAAGGGCGTATTGGGTGATTATCTTGTTGCTAGCGACAATCCTTTGGCTATTCAGATACACTATTGGAAATTAATATATTGGACCATAGCATAGGTGGACTAGTGTTCGCAGCGCCGGGATTATAGACTTACGTTATGGCAACGAGCAGGAGTTGGATTGACATACTACTGAACGCTTCGAGTTCAGTGGCGACGAGCGCCTATGTTTACCTTTGCCTGATAATGTAAAGTGTTTTGCGGTAGCTACTAGTGCCAAAAAAAGTATTAATTACCCCTAGGTGACGGGTTGGTAAGGATACAAAGTGCACTGGGTGAGCACAAAAAATCCTGCGTTTGACTTACATATTCCAGATAATCGAAATTGGGTCGGTACTAACATTAATTATAACCATCTGTTAAGTGATCCTAAGGTTTATCAAGTGTTGAAAACGTGGGTTGAGATAGCGTAATTATTTAATCTTTAGTTCTCTAGCCGTGACAAAGGTTCGCGGCCATTGATAGCTAATTAATAGCAGTTTTTTTATGATCGATATCATCTAATGCGGTGAATAAAATTGAAATAATCCTCTAACTGCGGCTAAACTATGATATCGATATTGTAGATTGTCGAGGTAATCAGCATGCCAAACAAACTAAATGCACTAGATCTTGCGTTTTTGTCCTTGGAAAAGCAAAGTACGCCGGTAAATGTAGCCAGCCTTACTATTTTTGAAATTCCAAAGCGCCATAAAGGAAGTTTTCCACTCGATTTATTGGCCGAATTGCGAAGCCAAGAGGCCAAGCCGCCTTTCAACGAAAAGTTAAGTTCGGTGCACAGCGCAGCGCTACCTAGTTGGGAAATTGATACTCACTTTGATATTCATTATCACGTGCGTCATTCAGCATTGCCAAAGCCTGGAAAATTGGATGATTTACTAGAACTCGTATCACGCTTACATAGTCAACTATTGGATCGTAAACGACCATTGTGGGAATTTCATCTGATTGAGGGCTTGGAAAATAATCGATTTGCCATGTATCTTAAGATGCATCATGCTGCGATTGATGGCATGGGTGGGATCGAATTGATGGAACATTGGTTTAGTTTATCTGCTGAAGATGAAGTTAGAGCCCCTTGGGCTTGCATGCCAAGTCATCGAAAACACCGCGCACATGAACTTTCAGGACTAATAGAAAAAACCACCAAACTAGTTGAAAAAGTGGTAGCCAGTTCCAAGATGGTCCAAGACCTATCTAAAATGTTTATAGGGCAGGGCCTCAAAGCTGCAGGCATCGATAAGAACACGTCTCCGGTGCCTTTTAGTGCTCCACAATCCATGTTTAATGTTCCTATTACTGGTTCTCGTTATTTTGTAGTGAAAACCTTATCACTTGCAGAAGTAGAAGCCTTGGGTAAACAAGCCAATGCCACCGTCAACGATATAATTCTTGCCCTTTGTTCTGGCGCGTTGCGCAACTATATGATGGAAAAAGGAGCATTACCCAAAACATCACTAGTTGCCTCTGTTCCTGTTTCTGTGGGCCAAGCAGGCCATACCGGTAACCAAATCACCTACGTGATGGCTAATTTAGCCACCAATGAACCCGATACAATGACGCGTCTTGCCATAATTGGTGAATCAACGAAAGACGCAAAAAGAGAGCTCGTTGATGTGTCGGCAACGGCAGCGACTAATTTTGCTTTTTTGGCTCAGGGGCTAGTGGCGGTAATGAATCAGTTAAATATATCGAGCATGATGCCGCCAGCAGCAAATCTCATCATATCTAACGTAAAAGGACCACGTAAGCCTTTGTATTTTGGTCAAGCTAAGCTCAAAGCTATCTATCCAGTATCCGTTTTGGTTGATGGTCAATCATTGAATATTACCGTGGTCAGTTATTGTGACGCCATCGGTATTGGATTAATGGCTTGTCAGGACACCATTCCAGATGTGAATGTTATTGCTGATTATATTGAAGCTGCCATAGATGATATAAAAGGTGGTATTTATTTAAGAAATTTAATGCAAGAGCAAAAAGAATAGTAATAATACGCCTTTTTCTCTAACATTTGCCTGCTTGATTTAACATACAATCCAGCAAAAACGGTGGAAGTGGCGGAGTCTATTGTATAGATCAGGAATGTGTTTTATTCTTATCATATATAAGCAGTGCGTATTGGATGCGAGTCTCTCTGACGACAGCATTGCTGCTCTGAAGAAAAACAGATCGGCGTTTTTCCTAGTGACTAACTATACTATTTGAATTTAAACTAATACAAATTTTTACGCTATTGTTACCAAAAAAGGGATTTTATTTAGTACATAGCTATACCTACTTCGCAACAATACAAGCCATTAATAGCAGCAATAAAAGTCATTAATAAGGATAATATGAAACGTTTATTTTGTTCATTTAGCATACTAATGTTGAGTTTTACCAGCGTTGCCGACATCAATCCGCAATGGGTCAGCTACCCTAGCATCTCCCCTGATGGAAGCCGTATTGCCTTTACCTACAAAGGTGATCTCTATTCTGTTTCTAAAGACGGCGGCGAAGCCAATCGTTTGACCTTTCACAAAGCCCATGACTATAAAGCCGTATGGGGTAGCGACAGCAAAAACATCGCGTTTGCGTCAAACCGCTACGGCAACTTTGATATCTATTCAATGAGCGCTCTGGGTGGCGCCGCTAAACGACTTACCTTCCATTCGAGCGATGAAGAGCCCTACACCTTCAATGTCGACAATACGGAAATTTTGTTCAAAGGTAACCGAATGGATACCGTTGAGCATCGCCAGTATCCTACTGGGCGGCTGCCTGAACTTTATTCTGTGCCGATAAAAGGCGGAAATGTCACGCAGGTCTTAACCGTATCGGCCGAAGAGATTCAATTCAATAACAGTGGCAGTCAGTTTGTGTATCAAGATGTTGGCGCAGACAACCCGTGGCGTAAACATCATATCAGCGCAGCCACACGCGATATTTGGACTTACGACACAGCAAACGGTAAACACACGCAAATCACCACTTTTATTGGTGAAGATCGCCACCCTATCTACACTGACAATGACCAAAGTATTTACTATTTAAGTGAACAAAGCGGCACATTCAATATCCATAAGCTGAGCTTGAATACCCCAGGTGAAAACCAACAGATCACTGATTTCAACCTGCACCCTGTTAGATTTTTATCAAAATCAAAAGAAACCCTCGTCTTTAGCTATCATGGTGAATTATTTACTATGCAAGAAGGAGCAAAACCGAAAAAGTTAAATGTTAGCATTCGCACCCAAGATGTCGATAACACTGAATCTTTGCTTGGTGTTGATGGTGAAATTTCTGATATGGCAATATCACCCAGTGGTAAAGAAATTGCGTTTATTTCAAGAGGCGATGTCTTTGTCAGTTCAACTGACGGCAGTTTTACTAAGCAAATTACGCAAACAGCTAGTCAGGAAGCCTCGTTAAGTTTCTCTCCTGGGGGAGAATATTTGGTCTACGCATCAGAACGCGATGGCAAGTGGAGTATATTTAAGGCAAGCAAAGTCCGAGAACAAGAACCTTTCTTTTATGCTGCAACGCTCATCCAAGAAACGCCTTTACTAGATACCCAAAGCGACAACTATCAACCGAAAATATCGCCCGATGGCACCAAAATGGCGTTTGTTGAAGACCGTCTCACCATCAAAGTAATGACGCTTGCAACCAACAAAAGTGTAACGGTGCTTACCCCCGACAATAGCATCCACTTCCGAGATGGCGATCAAGTATTTAGCTGGAGCCCTGACAGTCAGTGGATATTATTGCAGTTTAATAAATTGTTACAGAACTCGGATGTTGCCCTAGTAAGTGCTTCGGGCGACCAAGCAATGCGAACATTAATTCCAAGTGGCTATTACGATACCGCGCCTCAATGGGTAAATGGCGGTGAACAAATTATCTGGTTTAGTAATCGCGAAGGCTTAAAAAGTTACGCGACAAGCGGACGGAGCCAAAATGATGTCTATTCACTGTTTTTTACCCAACACGAGTGGGATAAATTCAACTTAAGCGAAAATGATTTTGCATTAATGGAAGCGATAGAAACCTCGCAAGAAGAAGCTAAAAAAGCGTTATCGAAGGCAAAGGGTGATGATGACGAGAAAGGTGAAGAAGATAAAGAAGATGACGAAAATGCCAAAGTAGAGGATCTTGAAATACAATGGGACGGCATAGAGCGACGCGTTAAACGCCTAACCATTCATTCATCAAAACTAGCTGATGCTGCACTCAATAAAGAGGCAAATAAACTGTATTATCTATCTGCGTTTGAAGATAAATACGATTTGTGGGAAACAGACCTTCGTACTCAAGAAACCAAAAAAGCCATATCGCTCAGTGCCGAAGACGGCAGCTTAATGTGGGATCCCAAAATGGAGAATCTGTATTTATTAAGTAAAGGTGGTATCGCTAAACTTGATCTAGAAGAAGGTAAAAAAGAGGCGGTCAAAATTAGCGCAAAAATGTTGGTGGATCATAATGAGATCCGCGAAACTGCCTTTGACCATGTATGGCTGCGAACGTCTAAAATATTCTATGAGCCAACATTCCATGGCGTTGACTGGGTGCTCATGCGAGAGGAGTACAAACCGAAAGTCAGTCATGTTGCTACTCCTTATGAGTTTACTCACTTATTAAGCGAAATGCTGGGTGAGCTCAATGTTTCGCATTCTGGTGCGCGCTACCGAGTTCCATCAGATGACGGTGATGAGACTGCTTCTTTAGGTGTTTTTTACGACTTTTCTTATAGCGGTAATGGTATAAAAATAACCGAAGTGGTTACCAATGGTCCGCTAGACAAAGCTAAGTTTGACATAAGAGTGGGCAGTATAATTACCAAAATAGACAACATAGCAATCACTCAAGACATGGATTGGGCTGCGCTACTAAATCGCAAAGCTGGCAAATTCGTACTACTTGATGTTTTTGATGCTAAGACTAAAATCAACTCACAAATTACCGTAAAACCCATTAAGTTAGACGAAGAGAGCCGATTGCTATATTCGCGTTTTGTAAAAATCAACGAGAGGGAAGTGTTAGAGCGAAGCAATGGTCAACTCGGTTATGTCCACGTACCCGGCATGGGAGACGGTCCTTATCGCAGTATATATGATGACATGATGGGTCGCTTCTTTGATAAAAAGGCCATGGTAATTGACACAAGGTTTAACGGTGGCGGTGATTTAGTTGCTGATTTGATGATGTTCTTTACGGGGGAGAATTTCCTTACTTACGAAACTGCAGATAAAGTCGTGGGTGGTGAGCCGACATCGCGTTATACCAAACCAGTTATTTCATTGTTCAATGAATCGATGTACAGCGACGGGCACTGTTATGCCAGCGGCTATACTGATCTGAAAATTGGTAAATCAGTGGGCATGCCAGTACCAGGCACTTGTAGCTTTGCGGGATGGGAACGACTGTCTATGGGAGTGGTTTGGGGAGTCGTACCCGTAAGCGCAAAAAATAAGGCCGGTGAATGGTTGGAAAATAATCAGACCTCGCCCGATATCATTATTAAAAATTTACCCGGTGTCATTGATGCTGGCCGTGATCAACAGTTAGAACGCGCGATTGACGAACTGCTTAATGATGTGAATTAAAAGGTGAGTTAAAAGGTAAATTGAAGCCAATATCGCATAATTAGTTGATACAAAATCAGTTTATTTTTGTTGAAGAAATAGATTCCATTCCTCAGGTTCCCTAGGGTTCGGTGGCGCTGATAAGTAAACTGCATCACTGTGGCTTTGATGGAAAGTCTGGCGCAGATTTGATGAGAATGAACTTTGATGTATCACGTAAACCTCAGTCCGTTGCTTCTCCACGTCAAAAAGGAAGAGAAGAGACACCCGGTCCTCAGGGGCCTCATCACCAAGAGTGCCTACCACTTTTTAACTCGCCCTAGCAAGCTGCCCAGTTTATTATGGGATAGAGGAAAGCTGCTCTCAAACCAGTGTCTTTGACACGCAGCCAGGGTATTACAAGTCCTACAATGCCCTTTAGTGAGTAAAAGGCTAACTAAATATATTGAGCCGTATGTGGCCCAGAATTTACACATACGGCTTATGTTGAATGGTAAGCAATTCTCTTTTGACCAAGAAAATGTTGAAAAAGTGATACGTTATTCACAGCAAAGGGGAATTAACCCTGCGGGTGTTGTCCGCCAGCTCAGTGCAATAAGTGAATCTCCAGATCGGACTCTTAGCTTGCAGAAATTGCAAATTCCCAGTTTAATTATTATTGTTGATATTGATTCCCTCGTTCCTGTGGAATACGGTATTGTTAACGCGGCAGCAATACCGGGTGCAACTTTAAAAATCCTACAAGGAATGGGACATACCTTGCCGATTCAACTTTGGCCACAAATTGTTGAGGACATAGTCGACTTAAGCAAAGCAGGGTAAGCCCACTTTCACAGCGATGATAAAGCTATATAGAAATTACGGCGCTTTTTTAAGAGTTGCCGCCGATGCTAGTTTTGTTACTTTATTCTTTGTTACAGCTGGCTTGACCTGTGACGTAGTTTTAACAGCCGATTTCGGAGCGATTTTATTCGCTATTTTAGCTTGCTTGGTTGCTGAAGCGGCCGCATTGTGTTTTTCAATCAACTTAACAACATCAGTTGTTAGGTGATCTATAGTAGCGTTCAATTTGGCTAGTTTTTCTTGATGTGACTCCCCTGAGACTATTCCAATCAAATTTTTACCTCGGGCTTCTATGTCGACTTTTGTATCGTTAATTTTACTTTGAATTTCTTCGCCTCGCGTAAGTAATTCATTATACATATTATTTGATTTTTCTTGTGCTGCATCAAACGACTTGCTTAGCGCTTCTAAACTGCTTTCGATAGAGCCTAGGCCTGCCAACCATGTATTGCGTACCATATTTTCTAAGGTGTGTTTAGCTGACATTTATGTTTCTCCTATATAATTAAGTTGGACTACATGCCCATTTATATCGGCACTAGCAGAATAAAATATCAATTAAGAAATTTTCTTGACCGCCATAGTTAACGCATCAACTTTTTTAGATAGTTCATCAATTTTAGCATCTATGCCCGAGTTACCAAGACCAAGCTTTTTACGAACGTCTTCAACACGTTTTTCTATAGATGTAGTTTTTTTCAACTTCTTTTTAGTGTCAGCTTCAAGTTTTTCACCTTTAGAAACTAATTCCTCAAATAAACGACTTGTTTCATCGTTCATTTTTTCGTACTGGGTTTGCACTTCTTCAAAGCTTTTACCATAAGCACCAAGACCGGCTAACCATATTTTACGCGCTGCTTCTTCGGCCGTTTCAATAGTGCTGTTTACTCTGTCTAAATTAGTCATATGTTCTCTCCAATAAGCTTAAATAAATTGAGGTCAATCTTTGTGATGAATTAAATATAGCCAAAAATATGAGAAAGTGCATACTAAAATCGTACAAAATTTAAACTAATTGCAATCTACTTGTTTGTGGTAATAATCATTTTCACCACTACATGACATGCAGCCTCATAAATTAGTGCAGTGCTAAAGTTTAGTATACGTTAGGGGATTTGTGAGCTGAGGCGCCTATTTTCTTGCAATAAAACAATGTTTTTATGATTCGATTTTGTCGGGTATACGTCCAGTTTTGGCTAGCAAGGTATTACCTCTAGCAAAGGACAGAAAAGGGCAGAACAGTTATTTGTTGATGCTAATGAATGGAAACTTACACTGGAGACTTTTTTGTTGGAAACAGCCGAAAAATATTGTTAATCAGCCTCGATTTATTTAATAGCCGAGGTGAACGTAATATAACCAGTGTAGATATAACTAATGAGTTAGATATCGGTCCTGGCAACCACTAATATCATTATGAAGGTAAAAACGAAATTCTTAATACCTTGGTCGACCGCTATGTCAAAAAAATAGACGCAATTCCTCAATTATCTGACGATAATGACGATCTTTTTAAGTATCTATTTCATTGTTTAGAAACAATGCATATATTTAGATTTTTGTTTCAAAATATCGCTGAAATTTCAACTCAATACACTGTAATCAATTGGAAATTACAAAGACTGGCAACAATTCAATGACAATATTTACGAACATCATTATCTGCGCAACTGCTTAACAGTACAAGAGCACAAAAGCACGATGGAACACTAAATGGTTCGTCTGCCGATATTGATTTGTTGCTTGAGTTCAGTAACCCATTTTGATTTTCAGTTAAGATTGTCTACTTCAGGTAGTGGGTTTTCAGTTGGCCCCCTCGCAGCAAATAATGAATGCATTAATCCTCTTTCTCTATTAATAATCGGATCAATGAAATCGTGTACTTCACCGAGTTTTTTAAAGGATTTAAATCCGTTTTCTAAAAACGCATGCAAACTTTCTACGCCAGCGACTTTGGCTGGTTTCCGAGATAACATCAAAATAGTTGAAATACCGGTAATTTTAACCACTTGCGCCAGATCTAAACCGAGATCCTTAAGCAACTGAATTTGCTCCTCGCGTTTTGATTGGCTACTAGATTTGCGATAACAAGTGAAATAATTACTGCGATTTATTTCTTTATTATCGAATTCTTGCACTAATGCAATATCGAGTTCAAGCGAGAGGCAATTTAGCTTAAGCGCCGCTTGCAGAGACTTTAGACCCTTGTTGGGCAATACTTTTGCCATGTTAGGCAGCACTCTTGCCAGTTCAATATCTCGCTGACTAAAATCTCTTGGACCATATATTTCATCAATAAAAAACTGCATCGCGGGTTTGAATCGTTTGGAATTCCATAAATCATCATGCGTAACCAAAAGTCGTTTAGTTTGCCAGTTCTGCAATTCACGAACACTTTGAGTCAAATTCTGCCGACTGATCAGCCGGTGCATTTGTTCGGTTTCTTGCAGGTCTTGTATTATTTTTTTAAGCGTATTAGACATAGGTTATGTAAATTTTATTCTTTTATCAGTTAATTTATCATTACCACCTTAATAAATGTACTCATTAATACCAAGTCAAACAAGATCTTTCAGGTAATTTATTCGCTTTACCTTTGCTAGTACCATCCAACATTTACAGCCATTAATTTTAGATATATTGCTGCGATTATTGCAGTCCCTTGAGGAATAAAACAAACAGGGCGACATATTTACTCCTGTTTATGCTGCGAAGTTCTGGAATATCGGATTTTTTTGATTATACTCAATTGCAACATAATTATTATTTTTAGGAATTTTTTCTATGTTGTCGATATCTGCCAAGTTCTCTCTCTATCATTTGGAACGTAAAATGCGCCGCGCCGAAACTTATGCCGATTGGAAACACGCGGCACTTGAACACGACTCGGTTTCTGGTCTTGAAGGATGGAAAAAGAAGGAACTATCCAATAGCTATGATCACCTAAATATTCGCACCAGAATCGATATGATTAGAAGACTAAGAAAAGAAAAGGATGATATTGGATTACTCTTTGCACTCAATGAAGGTATTCATGGAAATCAAGGAGGTATGGGGAAACCTGTTCTTTACCAACTAGCGAAATTTGGAACAAAATGTCTAATTGAAGAGTACGTGAGCGAGATAGTCGATGCACTCGAATATATTTCAAGCTTGCCTGAGAGCGCCGATATTAGCCATGAGGACAAGCTTGATTTTTTTCAACGTGCCAGCCTTTGTTTTGGCCGTTCAGCATTGATGTTAAGTGGTGCTGGGTCGCTTGGTTATTTTCATCTTGGGGTAATTAAAGCCTTGTTCGAACATCAGTTGCTGCCTAATGTTGTCTCTGGATCAAGTGCAGGCTCAATATTTGCTGCAGTCCTTGGAACCCATACCGATGATGAGCTGACATTTTTTCTTCAAGGTGACATGCTACTCGACCCTTTACAAGTTTATGTAGACAACAAGCCAAGATCCTTGGTCTGGGATAAGGTCGATTCTGCGTCATTGCGATTGACATTGGAGTCTGTTATTCCTGATATCACTTTTCAGGAAGCTTATGAAAAAACGGGCAGAATGATTAGTATCACTATCGCACCCTCAGAAGAGCATCAGACCTCTAGATTGATGAATGCGGTCACCTCTCCTAATGTTTTTGTGCGCAGCGCTGTCATGGCCTCTTGCGCGTTGCCGGGGCTTTTCCCGCCTGTTATGTTGATGGCTAAAAATGTGTATGGCGAGAGCCAGCCATATTTGCCAAATCGTCGATGGGTAGACGGGGCGGTTACCGATGATTTGCCTGCAAAAAGGTTGGCTAGACTATATGGTGTTAATCACTATATCGTCAGCCAGGCGAATCCGTTAGCGCTAGCTATTATTAAAGGTGAGAAATATCTACCGATCCCCCAAAGTGCCAAAAATATAATACGCTTTTCCTCACACGAACTTTTGAAAAGTAGTGAACAATTTAGCCGGCGTTATCTGCGTAGGGTTCCGGATATTGGGAGAGTTATCAATATGTTCTATTCTGTTTTGGCACAAGATTACAAAGGTGATGTGAATATTGTACCTAACTTTACTTTTGTCAGTCCTCAAAAACTGCTTGGGCAACTTACCTCGGATGAAATAAGGGCATTAGTCAAAGAAGGTGAACGTTCCACCTGGCCACAATTAGAACAAATTAAAACGTGCTCCAATATTGGTCACAAGTTAGAACAGATTATGGACCATCATGCAGACCACAACATTAAACATCTTTATAAGGTGAACCGACGAAAATCGGTAAGGTCAATGTACTCAAAATTTCTACCCAAAATAAATGATGATAGCTGACCATTTCTCTAAAACTGAGAACCTTAAAAAGTAAGTTAACGCCAAGAAAATTGACTTGTATCAAAAAGAAAAATAATGCTCAGTTTAACCTCAACAAAGTGCACCTTATTGAGGATAAATACTATGGCGATTAAAACACCATTGGAAATGTTATATCACTGGCAAGACAACACTCCTGACACTGTATTTTTAAGACAACCGGTCAATGGTTTAGTGAAGGAGTTCACCTGGCTAGAGACTGCAGATCAAGCACGTAGGGTTGCGACAGGACTAATAGCTCTAGATTTACCTCCACAAAGCAATATAGCGATTTTATCGAAAAATTGTGCTGAGTGGTTTATTGCTGATTTAGCTATTATGTTAGCGGGTCACGTATCGGTTCCTATATACTCAACAGCAGGTGAAAAAACGATCCGTTACGTAATGGATCATGCACAATGTCCGGTAATTTTTGTTGGCAAATTGGATAAAACTGCCGAACAGGAAGCTGCTATTTCACAAGGTATTGTCAAGTTAGCTTTCCCGTATCCCAATATTGAGGCAGATCAAAGCTGGCAGGAACTGCTTGAAAATCAGCCTTTCATAGAAAGGCCTGTGCCGGATATGAAGTCAGTGATGACTATTGTTTACACCTCCGGAAGCACGGGCAATCCCAAAGGAGTGGTGCATAATTATGAATCTATATGTTGGGCCGCTCATCAATCAATAGGCGAGTTTGGGCTCGAACCCCAAGATCGTATGCTCAGTTATCTACCTCTGGCACATATTACCGAAAGGGTTTTGGTGGAAATAGCCAGTTTTTATTGCGGAATGCGTATTGATTTTGTCGAGTCTCTGGAAACATTTTCCAGAGATATAAAAAACACCAAGCCCACTTTGTTTATTTCCGTACCCAGGTTGTGGACACGTTTTCAAATGGGCATCTTAGCTAATATTCCTCAAAGGAGACTTGATTTTTTACTTCATATTCCTATTGTGAATACTTTTATTTCTAAAAAAGTTCGTACTAAACTCGGATTGCAGGAAGCGCGTTTATGCGCAAGTGGCTCAGCACCTATACCAGAAGCAACGTTGAAGTGGTTTCACCGTCTAGGGGTGGATATTTCTGAAGGGTGGGGTATGACAGAAAACTGCGCTTACGGGACCTGCTGCGTGCCTTTTAGGGCTGATAAAATTGGCAGTATTGGGCATGCCTATAAGGGCGTCGATATTCGTATCGGTGACGACGGTGAAATTCTGGTAAAAGGTGACTGTAATATGAGGGAGTATTATTTGGAGCCAGAAAAAACTGCCGATGTATTTACTGAGGATGGTTATTTAAAAACGGGTGATAAGGGCATTATAGACGCTGATGGTTATATAAAAATTTCCGGACGTTTAAAAGAGATATTTAAAACCGCAAAAGGAAAATATATTGCTCCTGTGCCGATTGAGTCAAAACTAATGGCCAATTCTATGATTGAACAAGTCTGTGTCACTGGTGCCAAACTTAAACAACCTATTGCGTTAGTCGTGTTATCAGAGGAAGCCAAGCTACAAGCTCTTGAACAAATTGAGAGCAGTCTATTAGCAACTTTTGAGGAGGTTAATGCAACATTAGAAACTCACGCGATGCTAGATCATCTTATAATAATGGCGGATGACTGGACTGTTGAAAATAGCTTGCTCACACCTACTCTAAAGATTAAGCGTAACGTACTGGAAGAGAAGTACGAAGCGTTAATAAACAAAGCTCATTTAGGAAAAATTGTGCGCCAATAAATCCATGGTGCTGCATGAAATCATTGCTTTTACATTAGTGCCGGTGATTTTGAATAGCGCTAGTAACGCCTAACTATCTTGAGTGACTTTAGCCGTCCGCTAATTATTAATTTCGGCCAAGCTCTTCATGCGATGTTACCCAATCTAAGGATGAAATAGCGGATGCCAAGGATATCTCACCTGCTAGGACAACAGAGGCCACTATTTCAGCAAATTTTACGGCATTACCTGGGCCATAGCAGTGCAACATTTCTAGACATTCTCTTTGAGTGGCTAGACCGGTGCCGCCGCCACAGGTTGCAATAATTAGTGAGGGTAAGGTTATTGAAAGGTACAGATCGCCATCATCTGTTATTTCTGAATAAAGAATGCCTGCTGATGATTCAGATACGTTAGCCACATCCTGACCGGTCGCGATAAACATGGCCGTAATACCGTTTGCAGAATGTAATCCTGTGTTATTGGCGCCCGCTAAAAATGCACCTATAGAGGCGACGCGCTGATGTTGTGCAATTTGTTTCGGCTCTACTCGCATAATTTCAATCAGGTCATCCCGTTTAATCGTGATTTCGGCTGTAACTCTCTTTCCACGAGTATTTAATATGTTGATAAACGACGATTTTTTATCTGTTGCCATATTCGATTCTAGGAAAAAATTATTGATGCCTGGATAGTTTTCAAGTATCCAACCACAGGCAAAATAGGTTGCGCGTCCGACCATGTTCTGGCCTCCGGCATCACCGGTATTAAAGTTAAATCTTAAAAAAGCGAATTTATTGGATTTGTAATTTTCAATATTTCGTAGCTTTATAAAAGGATCGGTGGCCTCTGCCTGTTGCCGTATTTTATCAATATTATCTGCCACCCATTGACCAAAATCTCTCGCTTTTCTGGCATCATCAAAGATAAAAACAGGTGCGCGTTGCATTGCATCATCTACCACTGTTGCTTTTACACCTCCTGATTTATTCAGTAATTTCATACCGCGGTTATACGAGGCTACAAGTGTGCCCTCAGTTGTCGCCAATGGGATAAGGTAGTCTCCTTTAGCATGCTCACCATTTACTTTGATCGGCCCAGCTATGCCTATAGGAACTTGGGCAATACCACAAAAATGTTCAATGTTTCCTCGAAAAGACTCCAGATCAACATCTAGATTAAATAAGTTTTTGGGTGTAACCCCCGTTATCTTTGATACATACTTTTGTCGTGTTTGAACAATGTCGGGGTGAAAATCATTTTCTATATTGCGGGGGATTTCATCTAATTTTTTCGCAGAATCCGACACTTTATCTTGCATCGTTAATTCGATATTACCAAAAGGCCTAGTAGAAATGGTGACGTCAATGTCGATGGTTTTTGACGTTGACACAAAAGTGCCTTCAACAAATACATCTAAGATTGCCCCAAGTGGAAATTTGACGCCTTGTTTTTGTTCAAGGTTATTGAGATCTATTGGTTTGCCTGAATTCAGTGCAATCATAATTTTGTGCTTATCAATTTTTTGATTGTTAATAGATAAATCTACTATCTGATTAAAGTGTGCACTTTTAATCCGATTTTTTAGTGAAAAGTGCAATCCATTATTCGTTTCTCTCAAACTGCCAATGGTATAAAGCTGTTTCAACATTGAGTCGGGTAAAAACATAGAAAATCCTGATTGAAAAGGAATTGTATTAACTATCTATATTTTCCTACTGTGTTTATTGATGAGGATCAACAAACTTGTTTTTTTTAGAGTCAGACTTGTTGGAGGCTTTATACGAGGAACCACAATGACGGTTAAAGTCCAATTTTCCGGGATGGTCGACACATATTTGCGCAATCTAAAAGACTTATGGGGTTAGTGTCGTTAACCTAAACGTAGTTACTTTGTATCTACCTTGAAAAAATAGAGATATTTTATGAAAAGATCCAGTTTATTCATTTTAACTGCCTTATTTAATGTGATTGTGGCCTCAGGTTATGCCTTTGCTAGCGATGAAACCTCGTTTATTGCTCCCTTAATTAAAGAATCCTTACTGTTAGATATTGCTAACGGAAATTCCTCTATTATTGTTGGTGAGCGAGGTCATGTTTTAATCGCAAGCAAGGTAAATATAACTGATCATCAAAACCACGGGCTTACGGTTGATGATTACAAGCAAGTCAGTGTGCCTACAGAGGTCACATTAACCGGAATTACGTCTTTTGGTGACTTAGCATGGGCTGTTGGGCACGACGCAAGCATACTCGGATCCAAAGACGCGGGTGCAACTTGGACACTATTGAATTCAGCACCGGAACTTGAACGTCCACTTCTTGATATCCACTTTTTTGATGAAAACGAGGGAATAGCGATAGGCGCGTATGGCTTGTTTTATCGCAGCCTAGATGGCGGCACGACTTGGCAACAAGAGCACCATCCATCGGTATTGTCGGGCGAAGACAACGATTATCTAGAAAGTATTAAAGACGATCCAACCTTCTACTTAGAAGAGTTGTCGTTTATCTCGCCGCACCTTAATCGATTACATGGCGCCGATGGCATACTTTATTTGGCTGGAGAGGCAGGCTTAGTAGCGAGTAGCTTGGATAAAGGCGCAACGTGGAAAAGGTTAGCACTCAATTATGAAGGGTCATTTTTTGATATTGCAACATTGCCCAGTGGCGATATTCTTGCTGTTGGTCTGCGCGGTAATATGTTTTTACTTAACCAAGGTAAATGGCAATCTATTGCTACTTGCGTGACGACTTCACTTAATTCTGTGCTTATAGATGGCTCGTCTGTTTTTGTTGTGGGCAATAACGGCGTTGTCTTAAAATTAGACGCTATGCAGTTAACCAGTAAACAGTTGCAAGCTTCTAATAGTGAAGGCTGTCGCCGTCATGCTTTTATTTCTCAATTACCAAGCAATTTTTCAGATGCAATATCCAGTGCTATTGTCATTCACAATGCCATCTTGGCGGTGACTGCTGGTGGAATTAAAACTGTGGACTTAGGTGAATAATATGAACTCATTAGTTGATACTATCGAAAAACTCGTCTTTGGAAACCGTCTTGTTGTAATACTAGCGTTTTTGTTAACAACCCTATTTTTGACTTATCAGGCATCCTTATTGAAGTTGGATGCAGGTTTTACTAAAAACATTCCGCTCAATCATGAGTACATGAAAACCTATATTAAGTATAAAGAAAATTTCGGTGGTGCGAACAATATTTTGGTTTCAGTATGTGACAAAAAAGGTACGATTTTTAATAAGAACTTTTTTGATACCTTAAAAGACGTGCACGACCAATTGTTTTTTATTGATGGGGTGAACCGCTCATTGGTCGTTTCTTTATATGCGCCATCTACTCGTTTTACTGAAATTGTTGAAGGCGGTTTTTCTGGTGGTCCCGTTATTCCTGCGGATTTTAATTCATCTAACCTCGGCGCATTGCAAGTTGTGCGTAATAATATTGATAAAGCAGGCATTGTTGGTCGTCAAGTATCTAACGATTTTACGTGTGCAATGGTGACGGCCCAGTTATTAGACATAGATCCTGAAACAGGTAAGCCCCTGGACACCTTAAAAATTGCTGGTGAACTCGAAAAGAAGCTGCGCGGTAAATTTGAAAACGAGCAAACCAGCGTCCATATAATAGGCTTTGCTAAGATGATTGGTGATGTAGCCGATGGTGCGAAAGATGTGGTTTTATTCTTTGCAATAGCCATCGTGATTACCGCTATCATGGTTTATTTCTTCTGCAAGTCACTAATGCTCACTTTTTTACCCCTAGCTTGCTCCATTGTTGCTGTAATTTGGCAGCTAGGTCTACTCACTTTGTTTGGCTTTGGCATGGATCCAATGTCAATTCTAGTGCCGTTCCTGGTGTTTGCCATTGGTGTTAGCCACGGTGTGCAAATGATCAATGCGCTTGGTAAAAAAGTCGCAGCAGGGGGCAATATAGAAATTGCTTCGCGATACGCGTTTAGTAGTTTACTGCTACCCGGTGGCATTGCCTTGTTGTCAGATACCGTTGGTTTTATGACTTTGTTAGTTATCGATATTGGTATCATTAGAGAGCTGGCCATTACCGCTAGTATGGGTGTGGCAGTTATTATTTTAACTAACTTATTGCTGCTACCTGTATTAATGTCATACGTTAAATTGTCCGACAGGCGCAAAGAGCATTATAAACAGTCAGATAAGTCCTCGCCATTTTGGAACAAAGTGTCTAATTGTGCGACACCCAAATTTGCCATTGGTATCGTCGTGTTAACGATTATTTTGTTTGCGTGGGGAAGCATTCAGTCGAGTAACTTAAAAATTGGTGATTTGCACGCAGGTGCACCCGCACTGCATGAAGACTCCAAATACAACCAAGACACCTTTATGATCACCGATAAGTTTGAAATTACCGTTGATTATATATCTTTGATAGTGGAGACATCACCTGAGGCTTGCACCAGTTACGAGATCATGACCGCTATTGATGAATTTCAATGGAAAATGCAAAATACGCCGGGTGTTCACTCGACTATATCCCTGGCCTCGGTAGCCAAAAAAGTCAATGCGGGTTACAACGAAGGTAATCCTAAATGGCGGGTATTGCCGCGCAACCAATCAACGATGGTGCAGGCCGTTTCCAGGGTGCCAACGTCCTCGGGTTTGTTAAATGGGGATTGTTCAGTAATGCCGGTCATCCTCTTTTTGGAAGATCATAAAGCAGAAATGATTACTGTTATCGTCGATGCGGTTAAGCAATTACGTGACGAATACCAAACCGATGATTTACAAATAAAATTAGCATCCGGACCAGTAGGGGTTATGGCCGCAACCAATGAAGCGGTAGAAGCGTCACAAATGCCAATGCTTTATTACGTTTTTGGGGCTGTAATCCTACTTTGCTTGATTAGCTTCCGCTCGATACGAGCAACTCTAGCGGTGGTAATTCCCTTATATGTTGTATCTGTCCTAGCGCAGGCACTAATGACGTTCTTGAATATTGGTTTAACGGTATCGACTTTACCTGTTATCGCGTTAGGCATAGGTATTGGTGTTGATTATGGTATTTATATACTCTCTACCATGACGCAAAGACTGCGCGCGGGGGACGATGTTCAGTCGGCTTACTTAGCCGCGTTGCGCGAGCGTGGCAGCGCAGTATTGTTTACTGGTATTACCTTGGCCATCGGGGTCAGTACATGGGTTTTTTCAAGTCTCAAATTTCAAATGGATATGGGAATATTGCTAACATTCATGTTCTTGGTCAATATGCTAGGCGCCATATTCGTGTTGCCGGCTATTGCTCGAATGTTGTGGTTTAACAGAGGGAACAAAGTAATTAAGAGTTAAAAGTAATGTTGACTCTTACTTCATTATTTCTTCAAATGAACAGCCTCAATTTGCGCTATGATAGCGCCATTATTACTTAGCTGGGCGCCGTCTACGATATTGCTTTTTTCAAGCGGTTACATCGCTTAGATTCTTAATTTTTACCGATTGCTCCTCATCATCTACTATCTATACTTTCAAGATAACAACATTTGTGAGAGCGTTTTAATTTTGACTATTTTGACTATTTTGAATAGCTGTTTTAGATAACTTTATCTTAACCATGGTTTGTTTTATCCAGGTTGTTTTTAACAACGACAAACAAAGCGCAAAAACATCTATAGCGACATTGACGGGTTCGTAAAACGTATCTGTAATTCCACTATCACACAAAATTTAAGTAATCCTCGGTAAAATTGTAATGAGTTCGTTTAAATTAGACTAACAGCTTTTTGCGTTTTTACAGGGCAGTCTAATAGTAGACACTACTAGCTTTAATCGTTACCCTTATTGATTAAGAAGATTTAAGATAGTTAACAGGGAGATACAATGGATTGGTATATAAAAGTTCTCAAAAATTACGCAAATTTTGAAGGGCGTGCACGCCGACAAGAATATTGGATGTTTCTTTTAATAAATTTGATAATTATAGTTGTCATTGGCGTTATCGACGGACTAACTGGCGATTCAGGTATAATCGGAATGATATATTCTTTACTCGTTTTTATCCCCAGTCTTGCTGTGGGTATAAGACGGTTGCATGATATTGGTAAAACGGGATGGTGGATAGTAATCTCTTTTGTTCCTATTATTGGTTTTTTTGTCCTTATTTATTTCTTCGTACAAGATGGAGAGGCCGAAAATCAGTGGGGCTCAAACCCTAAAACAGCGTCACTAGAAGTATAAAAATCAGCCATTAACGGCAAGGTATAAGAGACAATAATTAATGCATGAAATCATCTGCCCACACTGTAATAAAGCATTCAAAATCGATGAAACTGGTTACGCAGACATTCTAAAGCAGGTTCGCGACAGCGAGTTTGAGCAACAGTTGCATGAGCGACTTGAGTTGGCTGAGAAGGACAAATTAAACGCGGTCGAACTCGCTAAGAGTCAAGGTGGCAGCGAAATGCACAGAGCCGTGACGGCAAAGGATATTGAAATACAAGCGTTAAAAGCCAAATTAGATACGGGTGAAGTCACTCAGAAGCTCGCCGTAACCGAGGCGCTAGGTGATGTTAAAAAAGAGAGAGATAATCTGGCTAATGAGTTGGAGCAGATTAAGCGCGATAGGCAAGCTGCTGGCGAACTTGCCGATGCGAAACTCGCCAAGGAACTACAGGAAACAGCTGCAATAAAAGATAGAGAAATTCAGGTACTACAAGCCAAGCTCTCCACCACTGAGCTTGAGCAGAAGGTCGCAATTACAGCAGCTGTGAGCGCGGTTGAGAGGGAACGCGACGAATTGAAAAACGGTCTTAAGCAAGCGGGGCTCGAGAAACAACTCGCCGAAACCTCGCTTAAAGATAAATATGAGACACAAATCAAAGATCGTGATGATGCTATTGAGCGTCTTCGGGACATGAAGGCCCGCTTGTCGACCAAGATGGTTGGCGAAACCCTCGAGCAGCATTGTGAAACGGAGTTCAATCGTATCCGCGCAACTGCATTCCCGCGAGCGTATTTCGAAAAAGATAATGATGCTCGAACAGGGAGCAAGGGTGACTACATTTTCCGTGACTCGGATGAACATGACACGGAAATTGTGTCAATCATGTTTGAAATGAAGAATGAAAACGATACCACTGCCACTAAGAAAAAGAACGAGGACTTCTTAAAAGAGCTGGACAAGGATCGTATAGAGAAAGGCTGCGAGTATGCAGTGCTAGTGTCTCTTTTAGAGCCTGACAGCGAACTCTACAATACTGGGATCGTGGATATGTTTTACCGTTACCCAAAGATGTATATTGTGCGGCCGCAGTTTTTTCTACCAATCATTACGTTATTGCGCAATGCATCGATGAAATCGCTTGAATACAAAAGAGAACTTTCACTTGTTAAAGCACAGAGCGTCGACATAACAAACTTTGAAGATGACCTCGATTCATTCAAAACCGCCTTCGCAAGAAACTATGACCTTGCTTCAAAGAAATTTAAAACTGCAATTGATGAGATTGATAAGTCTATTGATCATTTGCAGAAAACGAAGGACGCATTACTGAGTACAGATCGCAATTTACGTCTGGCAAATGACAAGTCGCAAGATGTAACCATCAAGAAGTTGACTAGGCGCAATCCCACGATGACCGCTAAGTTTGATGAATTGAATAATCAAGATCCCGTGGATAGCGAATAATGCATTAGCTCCCCTGCATACCATCGCCGTTTAGGTATCAGAGGAGCTTGAAAATGGCATGCCGCTTGTCAAAGCTAGTACTTATGAGTAACTAAATGGTTACCCATTTTATTCGATGCTTTGCAAAACTAAATCAACAAATTCACCAATTTTACTTGGCTCTAACCAACGAGTCACAATCACCAAATCATGTTTACTATCTATTACAATAAAATTTCCGCCAAACCCAGCGGCGTAGTAAATAGATTCGTCTTGAACTTGTTCCCATTTTCTGGGGCCCTTGTTGAGCCACCACATATAACCATAGCGTTCATTCGCGGGCGACGATTGAGTCGCTTGATCAATCCATTTTGAAGAAATAATTTGCTTACCATTCCATTCACCGTCGCGTTCAAATAATAAACCGAATCTTGCTTGATCCAAAGTACTTATAAACATACCTCCGCCACTATGGCCGCCACCTGTGACGGATTTCATTTGCATACCGTCTAAGGTTACCCAAGCGTGATCATAGCCATGCCAACGCCACGTAGTTGAAGCGCCAATAAGATCCATTACGTTTTCTTTAAGCACGACAGGAAGCGGTTTTCTCCAAGTTTGTAATAATGAATAAGCAAGCAAGTTTACTCGTACGTCGTTGTATTCCATCACTGTGCCGGGTTCACGTAATTCTCTGTTTTTCCAATCGTCAATATCACCTTCAAGCGGAGGACGATCGGCCCAATCTTTTATGCCGAATAATTCACCAGACCAATCTGATGATTGGTTTAACAAATGCTCCCACGTAACTTTGCTATTATGGCGTCCTTCAAATTCACCAGACCCTACATAATTACTCACCGGCTCTGCAATA
>JBLIKA010000051.1:0-22923 GCA_047637355.1 Glaciecola sp.
TTCAGACTTATGCTGTGTTTGCAACATCGCAAGGTCACTCATCTCACTTTTCATCAGCTAAAAAAGTGACCACGGGTATATCAACCTTTTTAGCAAACGTTGTAATCAGTTGAACTTGCTCGGTTTGTGACATTGCGTGAAACCAATTATGTAATTCAGCGAAAGTAAACTCATAAGATTCAGCCCAGCAGAAGCAAATGTATTGCAACATAGTTTTACTGTTACTCAGCACAGGCTCTGTATCTAATAACTTAGGTAAAATTAACACCCAAGGAAGCTGTCTCAAGCAAGCGGGCACTTGTTTTAATATCCACTTTGCACCGTGTAATTGAATGTCAAAACCCAGCTCTTGCAGAATGATCAATCTATTCTGCACCGTTTTCTGATTATCTTGCTGGTCGGGTAAATGCCGAGCTCCTGCGACATCTCGTTTTACTGATACGGGCATCAACAGCGGTTGTTGCACACCGGATATCTGAATTTGTTCATATAAAACTTGTGCAGGAAGATGGTAAGCGGGCAAAAAACATAATTTTTCATTACGAACAAAAACGAGTTGCTTTGATTCAATTGATAAAAAGGAGAAAGCAGATTCGCTCGGACTACCTCTATTTGACGAGCTTTCAGAAGATTGGCTGTTGGGAGTCATCAAATTTTGATAGTGATTGGCTGCGCTTTGGTTGACCGGACCAGCGCCGTGGTATGGACTCCCTTGATAGCTGTCACCCTTACTTCCTTTATTTTCGAAACCCCTCGCTTGCGGTGTATAACTAGGTGAAGCACTAACGTTATGATCGCTGACCTCAGTTGAGCGCAGTGGGGCTACATAAGCGGTGCCTGGCGTTTGTACATCATACGAATCAGCATGATTTAATTTCTCGTCTGGAGAGCAGGCTTGAGGTTGCTGATATGCATGCTTTGGCACCTCATATAATGAGGTCACATTGCCGCTTGCCGATCCTGCCGGCTCATTCTTATCGAATTCAAAAGCATCTGTCGAAGCACTCAGCAACAGCGCATCCGATACACTCTTATATATGAGGTCGTGTACTTGGCGACTTTGATGAAAACGCACCTCATGTTTGGCTGGATGCACGTTAATGTCCAATTCTGACGGTGGCATCGTGATAAACAAAACAAATGCAGGATAGGTTTGTGAATCAATCATACCCTCAAATGCTTGTCGAATCGCATGCAAAATAACACGGTCTTTCATCATCCGACCATTCACAAAACTATATTGTAAATCGTTAGTCCCACGACCTTGCCCAACGGTATTGCACCATCCAACAACTGCCACGTTTTCGTACTCACCATGCACTGCAATGCTACTTTGCAAAAATGCCTGACCACAAACTGCAGCTATTCTTTTATCTTTTAATTCTGGCAATACCGCAGGATAGCGATGTACAACACGACCATTATGTTTGAGCGTAAAACCCACTTCAAAATGACTCAGTGCGATGCGCTTGAATACCTCTTCGACATGTTGAAATTCCGTTTTTTCGGCACGTAAAAATTTTCGTCGGGCCGGTGTATTGAAAAATAGGTCAAGCACTTCAACGGACGCGCCTTTTGGATGTGCGGCCGGGTTTAGTTGAATTTCCATTTCTCGACCTTCGCAATGAGCCTGCCAGGCCTCTGCTTGGTCATCAGTTTTTGAGGTCAGCGTTAACCGACTCACAGAGCTAATACTCGCCAACGCTTCGCCACGAAATCCCAAACTCGTAATGGATTCTAAATCGTCGATATCCTCAATCTTACTCGTCGCATGACGACTTAATGCTAGGCTCAACTCTTCTTTTGGAATGCCGTTGCCATTATCACGAATAAGCATCCGCTTATACCCGCCTTTGTCGATTTCGACCAGTATTTCAGTTGCACCCGCATCGATACTATTTTCAACGAGTTCTTTTATAACGGATGCAGGTCGCTCTACCACTTCGCCAGCGGCAATTTGGTTAGCAAGTCGAGCGGGGAGTATTTTGATAGTCAATGCTAGTATCTTCGCTTAGTTAAGTCATCGTTTTTGTTATGTTAATATGCAGGAATAGTCAGCGTTTGACCTGTCCTCACTAAATCGCCTTTTATGTTATTGACTGCTCGTAAACTGTCTAAATCAACATTGTAGCGCTTTGCCAAAACTGAAAGTGACTCACCACTTTTCACTTTATGTTTTCTTGGTTGATCGTCGCGCTCCTGCGCCCATAAAGTGCCCTCGGGCGGTGCATTTTTAAAAAACAGCTGAATAGATTTAAATAGTGAATCCGCTAATTGTTGACGATATGCTCGCCAATTCAAGTTTTTTTCTTCCTGAGGATTGGAAATAAATCCAACTTCAACCAGAATCGAAGGTGTTTCTGGTGCAGTCAACACCGCCAAACTAGCGCTTTGCGGTATTTTCTTGTGCATCCTTGTCACTTTCTTCATCTCTTTAATTACTTTGTTGCTAATGTCATAACTCGAAGCGCGTGATAAATCCATTGACATGTTAAAGATAGTTTCGGCGAAATAACGCTCTGTATCGCGATCACCAATAACATCAGCTGCTGATCCAAGCAATTCCGAATTTCTTTCTGTTCTTTCTAATAAACGACCTAATTCACTGTCCGCTCGGCCCTTTGAAAGCACCCAAACAGAACCTCCTCTTGGCTGCGGCGTGGTAAATGCGTCCGCGTGGATAGAGACAAGTAAATCAGCATTTTCTTTAGTTGCAAAATCGGGGCGATCATTTGGGCTGATATAGTAATCACCGGTGCGGGTCATGATAGCGCGCAAGCCGGGTTCTTCATTAATGCGTTTTTCAAGCATTTTGCTTATGCTTAATGTAATGTTCTTTTCGTAGGTCCCTTTAGGTCCAATCGAACCAGGGTCAACGCCACCATGACCGGCATCGATAACAATAATGATATCTTTGTCACGTTTAGGTGCAGTCGTGTTGGTAACCGCAGATGCCGGATTAGGATCCTTTAAATCAATCACAACTCGGTGTCCGAAGTCAGCGCTCGGTTCCAACGAGAACAACTGCGCGGTTATATCTTTATTTAATTCAATCACCATACGCATATCGGAAGCCAACTTAGGCTTTGAATAACGGATTTTTTTAATCAGATTACTGCTGTTATCTACTTTGCTGAAATTAAATTTACTGCTGGTATCTTTGAAGTCAACAACCAGTCTTTCAGGAGATTGTAGGTTAAAATAGGAGAAACTAGTTTGCTTTGACATATCAACAACAATGCGAGTATTTTCATCGCTTGGAGATATTCTAATATCAGTAATATTGGATTTTGCTTGAGCATACGAGGTTAGGCTAACGAAAAACGTTAGTATCAAGCTCACTACTTTGTATGCAATTACATTTTTGTTCATTGTATTTTTATTCTTATTGTTCCAACAACCACAATTCAAGATTAACACAGTATCGAACTATACAATATTACCTTACGGACGTACCATTTCCCTGTTTTGGTGAATAGCATATTTAACTACCACCACTTTGCGAATTTTATTTACCTTAAATGCTTATTACGTTAACCCACTTAATAAACGTTCACCAGCATCAGATGCTGCCACAAACTCGAACCACCGTTTGTCATCATGAACGGTGTCGATTTTGATGTTTAACTCCACATCAGGCTTTGCGAGTAAACCCCAACCTTTTTCAGCCCACTCAATAAGACATATACTATTGTCATTAAAATAGTCTCTAATGCCCATAAATTCTAGCTCTTCTGCATCGGCTAAACGATACAAATCAAAATGAAACAGCTTTATGTCATCAATCTCATAAGGCTCAACCAAAGTATAGGTAGGACTCTTTACACTCCCATTGTGCCCTAAAGCTTGAACTAAGTGGCGAGTAAATGTTGTTTTCCCAGCCCCCAAATCGCCGTTGAGATAAAATGTTAAACCACCTAAACCTTGCTGTGTTAATACCTTCGCCAATTGCATAGCAATACTTTTCGTCTCATCTTCAGAATGAGCTATAAATTCGTTCTTTATCATGATGCCCATATACTCTTTATTACTTGTAGTTACTCGTTTATTAACATTCGCACTGTATCAAATAAGTCGCTTGCAAGCATCCCTCTTTGGCCCTGTTTTTCAGCAACTATATCACCGGCTTTTGCATGTAGGGAAACACCATACTGACATGCCAGAGGAGTACTTACACCTTGAGCCATTAATGATCCAATAATACCCGTTAGCACATCGCCCATTCCCGCTGTTGCCATACCAGGATTGCCATGCCGGCAAACCCAAGCATTTTGTTCATCATCAATAATAGTTCCGGCACCCTTTAAGACACATGTTGCATGATATCGTTCAGCTACTTGGCGAGCAAAAACAAATCGATTGTTTTCTACTTCTTCAATACTGACACTCAACAGCCGTGCGGCTTCACCACTGTGCGGTGTCATAACGTAGTCTTCGATATTAACGAAAGATGCCGTGCTTGCCATAATATTTAGGGCATCGGCGTCAATGACCATAGGCTTTGGGTTATTTTGACAGTAATGTAGAACGGTATCGTACGTTGTTCTACTCCAATCATCTTGACCGAGTCCAGGACCAATCACAATGCAAGTTGCCCAAGCTAATGCATCCTGCAAATTAGTCGAAGTAACCATAATTTCAGGACGCCCGGCACTAATCTGTACTTTTGAATTTTCGTGAGCATAAACTTTTACTAAGCCTGTCCCGCTGCGCAATGCCGCCTCAGCGCTTAATCTTATAGCACCTGCCATACCCGAGTTACCGCCAACACATAATAAACGACCATAGGACCCCTTATGACTATGCACAGGTCTTGGTGCAAGCCCTTTAAAATGGGCAATATCAAGCGCATTAGCATCACTTCTAGCTAGTTCAGCGAAGGCTTTACCAATACCTAAATCTTCAAAAACTAGCTGCCCGCAAGATTGCTTGCCTGCTCCTGTGGTTAAACCTAGCTTGATACCAATAAACGTAATAGTAACATCAGCTTGAATGCAGCGACCGAGCGATTCGCCGGTATCAGCATCTAAACCACTGGGCAAATCGACGCTGACAACAGGAAGTTCTGAGTCGTTTATCGCGTCAATCACATCGGCAAACTCGTTGCGAATAATACCTGAAATACCAATGCCCAGTAGTGCATCAATAATTAAGTCACTGCGGATAAGTAAGTCTGGGGTGAACGCTGCAACTTTACCTCCGTTGTCTAACCAAGCTTTTTGAGCCCTTGCCACGTCACCAGTGACCTCTCGCTCTGGATCAACGGCACATAAAATAACCGATTTACCCGCATTCACTGCATTTAATGCAGTGACATAACCGTCACCAGCATTATTGCCTATACCTACCAGTATTAAATAGGTTTGTGCGTCAGGTATGAATAAAACGCAACGTTCAAATACCGCTTTGCCTGCTCGTTGCATTAGCTCAAATTTCGAAAGACCCAACTTGGCGGCGGCTTCTAATTCAAAATGCTTAACTTGGTCAGCACGATAAAGTTTCTGTGTTAGACTTGGAGCTGTGTTTTTATGCAACATGCGAATGTGTCCGTAGAAAATGTCAGTTATTAATTCAATAGATTTGGTCCAGCTCACCGACAATATCAAGACTTGGGGGAAGTCGCTAGGCTTTCAGCAAATCGGTATCAGTGATGTTGATCTAAGTCAGCACGAAAAAGCATTAAACAACTGGCTTGAGAATGGCTATCAGGGCAGCATGAGTTTTCTTGAGCGAAATGTCGATAAACGCTTATCACCCGACCAATTAGTCCCGGGTACTCTGCGTATTATCAGTGTCCGCATGGATTACCTGCCACCAGACGCGTCTTTCGCAAGTAATTTAAAGTCGTCGTCTACTGCCTATATTAGCCGCTACGCTTTAGGTCGAGACTATCACAAAGTCATTCGCAAAAAATTACAAAAGCTTGCTGAACAAATTCAGGAATACACCAAAGACTTATCATTTCGTCCTTTCGTGGACTCAGCCCCCGTTCTTGAACACGCCATTGCCGAGAAAGCGGGTCTCGGGTGGACTGGTAAACACTCACTTACAATTAATAAAGAAGCTGGTTCATATTTCTTTTTGGGCGAGCTATTTATCAATTTACCGCTACCGGTTGACCAACCTGTTGATGAAAATTGTGGTAAGTGCACTGCTTGTATCTCAATTTGCCCAACGCAGGCAATTATAGAGCCTTATGTTGTCGACGCTCGCAAGTGTATTTCTTATTTAACAATAGAGAACGATGACGCAATACCCTTGGTTTATCGCAAAGCAATTGGCAATAGAGTTTATGGATGTGACGACTGCCAGCTTGTCTGCCCTTGGAACAAATATGCAAAGGTGACTGAGGAAAAAGACTTCTTTGCAAGGCAAAAGCTGCACAATCGTTCATTAGTAGATTTATTCAAATGGACGGAAAATGAGTTCTTAGAGTACACAGAAGGGTCCGCGATTAGGCGAATTGGTTATCGAAAATGGAAACGAAATATTGCTGTAGGATTAGGTAATCAAATTATGCAAACACAGCAGGAAACTGAAGAAATCAAAACTGCATTGCACAATGCACTCGATTTCCCGGATGAGATGGTGAAAGAGCATATCCAATGGGCTTTGACTGAGGTAACACAGCATGAGAGTGATCAAGCTAACATTATTTATGTTAATGCTGCTGATAAAAACGAACCACAAAGCAAAGTAGCAAATAGCGGTCTGGATAAAAATACCGTAAATCGGAAAACGCTGAGGCTGGCTAGGAGTGTAGAAAAAGGAATGCCCAAGCACAGATAAAAAAGGGGTTTCTAATTTAAGAAAACCCTACATTGATTAGTATCTACTTTTTTGTGGTGACTTATTTGTGATATTGAGCACTGTATTTGTGCACGGCATCAACAAAAACGCCCGCATTTTCAGGCGGCACATCTAAATGAATGCCATGCCCTAAGTTAAATACATGTCCTTCACCTTCACCAAATCCGGCAAGTATATCTTGAACTTCTTGTTCAATACGCTCAGGTTGCGCGTACAAAATTGACGGATCCATATTACCTTGCAAAGCAACTTGATGGCCAACGCGTCCTTTTGCATCCGCAATATCAATTGTCCAATCCAAACCAATAGCATCGCAACCAGTCGCCGCAATCGACTCTAACCACATACCGCCATTTTTAGTAAATAATGTGACTGGGATTTTTTGACCATCATATTCGCGAGTTAACCCAGCAACAATTTTATCCATGTATTGCAAAGAGAAAAGCTTATAATCGCGGGGGCTCAAAACACCGCCCCAAGTATCAAAGATCATGACTGATTGCACACCTGCCGCAATTTGCGCATTCAAATATAAAATCACCGAGTCGGCGAGCTTGTCTAGAAGTGCATGCAAAATAGCTGGTTCTGCAAAAGCCATTTTTTTTATTTTAGTGAAGGCTTTACTTGTGCCGCCCTCCACCATGTAGGTAGCTAACGTCCAAGGACTGCCAGAAAAACCAATAAGAGGAACTTCGCCTTTCAAATTCTTGCGAATAGTACGTACTGCGTCCATTACATATTTTAGTTCAAGCTCAGGATCAGGAATAGGTAATTTATCTACACCGGATTTGTCGATGATCGGAGACTTAAATTTTGGACCTTCGCCTTCCTCAAAATACAGGCCTAAACCCATAGCATCTGGAATAGTTAGAATATCTGAAAACAAAATGGCGGCATCCAAAGGAAAGCGACGCAGAGGTTGTAATGTCACTTCACAGGCTAATTCAGGGTTAGTACACAACGCCATAAAATTACCGGCTTCTGCGCGTATCGCTTTGTATTCTGGCAAATAACGTCCAGCTTGACGCATCATCCATACGGGTGTGACGTCGACTGGTTGCTTTGAAAGAGCACGTAAATATCTATCGTTTTTTAATGGGGTCATGCTTTACTCATTGTGAAATTTGAAACTGACTCGTTAACATACAACTGACTTTTTAATAAGACGCTGATTATGCTGTGACTCATTCTATTTATCTAGTTCTAGATGACTTTCATTCTATTATACCGACTTTTTGACCATTCTTTTTTGCGTTTCCTCAATTAATCTTCCAGCAATCGAAAATTTTGGTGGCACTATAGGTAAATTATCAATATCAAACCAATCGGCTTCGATGATTTCTTTACCATCAACGACAATATCACCGCTGTCATGTTCAGCTATGTAACCAACCATAAGAGAATGTGGAAATGGCCAAGGTTGACTACTGAAGTATTCAACGTTCTTGACTTTTATACCGACCTCTTCAAAAACTTCGCGATGAACTGCTTGCTCTAGTGTTTCACCGCTTTCCACAAAGCCAGCTAAGATGGAAAAGAAACCCGATTCTTTTTGGCGCTCACCTTGCGCTAACAAAATCTGATTTTCACGTCTTATAGCGACAATAATACAAGGAGAAACGCGCGGGTAACTGCGATGCTGACAAGTGTGACAATGCATCGCCATTTCCCAAGCCACACGATCCATCCGCGAACCACATCGACCACAAAACTTATGCGTTCGCAAAAATACGGCATATTGCCAAGCTTGAGCGACGTGCTGAAAGTCAGCTTTAGGCATCGTCATGACGACTTCGCGCAAACTAATCGAGCGAACAGAAACATGTTCGAGTATTTCCTTCTGCATATCAACAAGATGATGTTCAACATGCTCATTTGCATGTATGTGCACCATTTGCTCTGCATATTCAGCAAAAATATCTTGTGCGATATCCGCTAACAAATCGACACCCAAACGCAAATCGGCTTCAGCCGGTACTAATAATCTGTCATTCGAAAAAATAAAGTATCGTTTAGTTTTTGTTGTTGCTGTCATAACTAACCTTAGTAAATGCCCGTCAACTCACAAAGGGGATTGATTATCGGTCGCCAACGCTATATTAATATTGCTGTTTTTGCAAAGACAACTGCAACTTGAATATATGAATAAAAATGCTAACAAACCGTATTAATTGTTCCTTTAATTATGAATAAAAGTCTAGCCTTTACTGTTGTCGAAGTGAACTCTGGTGTTATACTATGGTCAATCAACCGCATTATTTAAATGTTTTTAAACAGGAAAACTACTTTGGTGTTATCCAAACAAAATCAATCACTTTTGGTGAAAGCAAAGTCCTACTGTAAAGACAAAGGGGCTCGTCTCACCCCTCTGCGTGAGCGGGTTTATGAAATTTTATTAAGTCAAGATAGCGCTATCGGTGCTTATGATTTATTAGATGAGTTGCGCAAAACCGAAGATAATGCCAAGCCTCCCACGGTATATAGAGCATTGGATTTTTTCCTTGGTCTGGGTCTAGTGCACAAAGTTGAATCAACAAATGCCTTTATGGCATGCCATCATTTTGGTTCCAGCCATCCGGTACAATTCCTGATTTGTGACACTTGCGGAGACGTTCAAGAGATTCAATCTGCAGGCGTAAAGGAAACACTCGAAGCGCAAGCAGAACAAAATGCATTTGTCATTCTCCGACAAACCATCGAGGCACACGGCGTTTGCCAAAAATGTCAATAACAGTAAAAGTCACTCTCACAGACTCCTACCCCGATTTAATTTATAGACGATAGTCAGAATATTATCCTCACTTTATATAGTTAAGTGTAATAAATCATGCCTATAAATCGATATTAACTAACAAACATTATAAAAAACCTTACTAACTTGTGCCGCTTTAATTGGAAATTAATTTTAATCTGAGCGATAATTAAAGGGTGATATCAAAACTACTTAATTTGGATAAAAGGAATTCAATCATGAAACGCTCTTTGCTTTTCGCAACAGCTGCGCTTGCAACTATGTCTGCTAATACAACAGCCCAAGAGACCCCGCCCTACGAAAACTGGGTCGGTGGTTTTGCACAATATTACAGCCCCGATTCAGATAAACCTAAGCCTTTAGGTTATTTAGACGACGGCAAAGCATTAGGGGGCGAGATAGGTTTCCGTTTCGATCCTAAATGGGCCGTTCGTTTTGAACTTTCTCGCATATTCCTTGACATGCAGGGTCCTAACCGTCCAGGTTTTGGTGATGATGGCGTCATGTTAGGTGCTGATGCAATGTATTTTTTAGATGACGACGCAGCCTACCTTTTTGGTGGTTTACGCGAGCAATCTATCGAAGATAGCTACCGCATGATGAGCTACGGTGTTGGGAAACATTGGGAAGTTAGTGACAGCGTACGTGTTATTACAGAAATTGCGGGATATCGTGATTTCGGTCAAGCATATAATGAATACAGTGCAAAACTTGGTTTGGCGTATATATTTGGTCAAACAATTGCTGCTCCAATCCGCAAAGATACTGACAACGATGGCGTTTATGATGCTGTAGACCGTTGCCCTAACTCGCCAGCTGGAACGATAGTAGACGCAACAGGTTGCAGTGTGGATATGGACAATGACGGCGTACTAAATAGCGCTGACCAATGCCCAAACACGGCGGCCGGCGTAAAAGTTTCTGCTAATGGTTGTGAAATTAAAGACGCTGACAGAGATGGTGTCTTGGACATAAACGATTCGTGCCCAAACACATTACCAGGCACTAAAGTAAATGCGAAAGGTTGTGCTATCGATTTGGATAAAGATAGCGACGGCGTATTGGATAGCAAGGACAAGTGCCTCGATACACCAATGACTGACAAAGTAGATGTTGATGGTTGTAGCGTATTATTAGAAAGAGAAGTGTCTATTGCACTTGACGTTCTATTCGCTAATAACAGCAGTCAAATCGAAAATGCCAACGCTACTAATATCGTTGAGTTTGTTGATTTCATGAAGCGTTACGGTAATACGAATGCAGTTATTGAAGGTCATTCTTCTTCTGTTGGTAGCGCTGAATATAATCAATTCCTATCACAAAAGCGTGCTGATTCGGTTAAAAACATGCTTAGTACCACATACGGTATTGATGCATCTCGCTTAACTGCGGTGGGTTACGGTGAAACGCAGTTGAAAGATACTGCTAATACCGGGGAAGCGCATAAAGCAAACCGTCGTATTGCAGTGAAAGTTACCACTAAAGTGAAAACTAAAGCGACTCGTTAATTTGCAGTAATGTACTTTACAAAATCATAAAAACACCGGCTTGCAAAAGTGGGTGTTTTTTTTTGTTCTCGGTGTACTTTATTTAACTATCCGAATAATAAGACCTTAATCACATTGTCGACAAAATAGCCTTTTTAATTTGACTTTTCACTTAATAATGGCTATATTGTCGACAATCTATCCACTTAGACGAATCTAATGATCGCATTTACTGAACAGGCTATTACCGGAGCCGACAAGACTTTTTTTCAATTAAGAAGTGACATTGTCGAAGGTGAAATCAAAGCGGGGAGTAAATTAAGTGAAATGGAATTATCCACAAAATACGGTGTGAGTCGTGCGGTCGTGCGAGAAGCAATTAATCGTTTAGAAAGTTGCCACCTAGTCGAACGCAAACCGAACATCGGTGCCCGAGTCGTCGCATTAACACTCGAAGGTCTTATCCAACTGTATCAAGTAAGAGAGTCACTCGAGGGCATGGCTGCAAGATTAGCAGCCAAAAATATGACGGATGCCGAAATTGAAGATTTGAAAGGTTTACTAAACACTCACTTTCAAGAAGTGAAAGGTGGAAAAACATACTATCAGGAGGCAGGAGATGTCGATTTTCACTACCGTATTATTGTTGGTAGTAAAAACGACCATCTCATTTCAATGCTAGTTAATGGTCTTTATCATCTCATTCGTATGTATCGCGTGCAATTAGGCATGGCTGGCCCTCGCGTTAGTACTGCTTTTGATGAACATAAAAATATCGTACAAGCTATTAGCAATCGCGATGAAGAACTCGCTGAAATGCTTATGCGTAGGCACATTCTCTATTCGAAACAAAATATTGAGGCTCGGTTGAGATAAACCGGTTTGTGGTTTTTGCCACTTTACTCCCACTACAAAGAACGAGGTAAATTATGAGCGCAGGTAAAAGATTTCGGCAAGCACTAACTGACAATAAACCCCTTCAAATAGTTGGTACCATTAATGCTTATTCAGCAATGATGGCGAAAAAAATTGGTCATCAAGCTATTTACCTCTCCGGCGGCGGCGTGGCGAACGCATCATATGGACTGCCTGATTTAGGAATGACTTCACTGAATGATGTCTTAGTTGATGTTAACCGCATTACTTCGGCTTGTGATTTACCTCTGCTCGTTGATATTGATACCGGCTGGGGCGGCGCTTTTAATATTGCCAAAACCATTCGTGACATGGAAAAAGCGGGTGCCGCAGCGGTGCATATGGAAGACCAAGTTGCGCAAAAACGTTGCGGTCATCGCCCAAATAAAGCAATCGTTACAACGGCAGAAATGGTCGATAGGATTAAAGCAGCTGTTGACGCTCGTATCGATCCCGACTTTTTCATTATGGCTCGCACCGATTCCTTTGCCCAAGAAGGTTTAGAAGCAGCCATTGCAAGAGCAAAAGCGTATGTTGCTGCTGGTGCTGACGGTATTTTCGCTGAAGCAGTAAAAACGGAAGCACATTATCGCGCATTTGCTGACGCTTTGGACGTCCCTATTCTGGCCAATATTACTGAATTTGGTCAAACCGAATTGTGGAATAAAGAACAACTGGGAGAATGGGGAGCAGCTATGGTGCTTTACCCTCTCAGTGCTTTTAGAGCGATGAACAAAGCCGCAGAAATGGTGTACGAGTCTATTTTAGTGGACGGCGATCAAAAAGCAGTTGTCGACTCAATGCAAACGCGCATGGATTTATACGATTATCTCGGCTATCACGATTATGAGCAAAAGCTAGACGCTTTGTTTGCAGATAATAAGAACCTATAACTTAGACCGACAAAATTTACGGAGAAGAAAATGGCAAAAGTATTAAGTGGTGCTGGATTACGTGGTCAAGTGGCTGGAAAAACAGCGTTATCGACAGTAGGTCAATCTGGCTCAGGCCTGACATATCGTGGTTATGACGTAAAAGATCTAGCTGCGACATGCCAATTTGAAGAAGTTGCTTATCTTATTCTTAAAGGTAACTTACCAACACAAACAGAACTTGACGCATACAAAACAAAACTAAGGGGACTACGCTCGCTGCCATCGGCTCTCAAAGAAGTACTGGAGCGTATTCCTGCGAACGCACATCCAATGGACGTCCTACGAACAGGTTGTTCGATGCTTGGAAACCTTGAAACAGAGGTAGATTTTTCGCAACAGGACCAAGTCACTGATCGCATGTTAGCGTGCTTCCCAAGTATCATTTGTTATTGGTATCGCTTTTCACATGACGGCACTCGTATTGACGTTGAAACTGACGATGATTCAATCGGCGCACATTTCTTACATATGTTGCATGGCGAGAAACCCGGAGAACTGCATGAGCAAGTTATGCACGTATCTTTAATTCTTTATGCCGAGCATGAATTTAATGCATCGACTTTTGCTGCTCGCGTTTGTGCATCTACTCTCTCTGATATGCATTCGTGCGTAACAGGCGCGATAGGTACGCTTCGTGGACCATTGCATGGCGGTGCAAATGAAGCGGCGATGGAAATGATTGAAGGCTTTACCTCAGCTGATCATGCCGAAAAGGAAATGATGGGCAAACTTCAGCGTAAAGAAAAAATCATGGGCTTTGGCCATGCGATTTATTCTGAATCAGACCCACGTAATGACATCATTAAAGGTTGGTCTGAAAAGCTAGCTGCAGATATTGGCGACACAGTGCTATATCCAGTGTCAGTTCGCTGTGAAGAAGTAATGAAGCGTGAGAAAGGCTTATTCTGTAATGCTGATTTCTTTCATGCGTCAGCTTACAGTTTCATGAAAATACCGACTAAATTATTCACCCCAATATTTGTAATGTCCCGTCTAACAGGCTGGTCTGCTCATGTAATGGAGCAACGCGCTGATAACCGTATTATTCGTCCGTCAGCTGATTATACAGGTGAAGAATTGCGTCCAGTTGTGGCTATCGAAAACAGATAGTTGTTGTACGCATTAATAGTATAAAAGGTGCTTAGAACAGTGCCTTTAACGTAAGAACTTAGTTGCTTGTGATACAATTTACTTATGCCCTCGGCGTAGAGAAAGTCATAAAAGTGCATTCATTAGCAACCAGATAACCTAAAGAACCATAGGATTTGTCATGAACTACGATTACAGAAAGCCCTTACCAAATAGCCAGCTAGACTACTTCGATACCAGAGAAGCCGTAAATAATATTAAAGCCGGTGCTTATGCAACCTTGCCTTATACGTCACGAGTGTTAGCTGAAAACTTGGTTAGAAAGTGCGATCCTGCAATCTTGACTGACTGCCTAAAGCAAATTATAGAGCGTAAACGTGATTTAGACTTTCCTTGGTTTCCAGCCAGAGTTGTGTGCCATGACATTCTTGGTCAAACAGCACTGGTAGACTTAGCCGGTTTAAGAGATGCAATTGCAGCCAAAGGCGGCGACCCTGCTAAAGTTAATCCAGTGGTACCTACTCAATTAGTCGTTGACCATTCATTAGCCGTCGAGCATGGCGGCTTCGAAAAGGACGCTTTTGCAAAAAACAGAGCCATTGAGGATCGTCGTAATGAAGACCGTTTTCATTTCATCAATTGGACAAAAACTGCATTTAAAAATGTCGACGTTATTCCTCAAGGTAACGGTATTCTTCATCAAATCAACTTAGAACGTATGTCACCTGTAATTCAAGCAAGAGATGGAGTGGCTTTCCCAGACACCTTAGTCGGAACTGACAGCCACACACCAATGGTCGATGCCCTCGGCGTCATTGCGGTTGGCGTTGGTGGTTTAGAAGCTGAAAGCGTTATGTTGGGCCGAGCTTCATATATGCGCTTACCCGATATTATTGGCGTTGAATTAACTGGTAAGCCGCAACCAGGTATCACAGCAACCGATCTTGTGCTCGCGCTCACTGAATACTTACGTGCTCAAAAAGTCGTTTCTTCGTATTTAGAGTTTTATGGTGAAGGCACTAAACACTTAACGTTAGGTGACAGAGCAACCATTTCGAATATGACACCAGAATACGGCGCAACAGCGGCTATGTTCTATATTGATAAACAAACTATCGACTATCTAACACTAACGGGCCGTGAAGATGACCAGGTTAAATTAGTTGAACAATATGCCAAGCATACTGGTTTGTGGGCCGACGATTTAGTCACAGCAGAGTACGAGCGAGTATTGAGCTTTGATTTGTCATCAGTTGGACGCAACATAGCGGGCCCTTCCAATCCACATAGCCGCGTAGCTACTGCTGATTTAGCGGCAAAAGGCATTAGTGGTGTAGTAGAAAATGAAGAAGGTAAAATGCCAGATGGCGCCGTGATTATCGCCGCTATTACTAGTTGTACTAACACCAGCAACCCGCGCAACATGATTGCGGCAGGACTGATTGCTCGCAACGCGAATAAGCTGGGTTTGTTGAGAAAACCTTGGGTGAAAAGTTCCTTAGCGCCCGGCTCTAAAGCTGTGCAATTATATTTAGAAGAAGCGGGGTTGTTACCTGAACTAGAAACCTTAGGCTTTGGTATTGTAGGCTTTGCCTGCACATCATGTAATGGCATGAGTGGCGCACTTGATCCTAAAATTGAAGAAGAAATTAAACAACGCGATTTATATGCTACAGCTGTATTGTCAGGCAACCGTAATTTTGATGGGCGCATTCACCCGCATGCTGATCAAGCATTTTTAGCCAGTCCACCTCTTGTTGTGGCTTATGCTATTGCTGGTACTATTCGCTTCGATATTGAAAAAGATGTGCTTGGTAAAGATGCACAAGGCAATGATATTCGCTTGATGGATATTTGGCCAACTGATGAAGAAATTGATGCCGTAGTAAAATCAAGCGTCAAACCGGAGCAATTCCGCAAAGTTTATAATCCGATGTTCGACTTAAGTGTCGATTATGGAGAAGACAACGATCCATTATATGCATGGCGTCCACAAAGCACTTATATTCGCAGACCACCATACTGGGAAGGTGCTTTAGCCGGCGAACGCAGCATGCAAGGAATGCGAGCACTGGCTGTGCTAGGCGACAATATCACCACGGATCACTTATCACCGTCCAATGCAATACAAATGGATAGTGCTGCCGGCGAGTATTTACATAAGATGGGCTTACCAGAAGTTGACTTTAACTCATATGCAACTCATCGCGGCGATCATTTGACAGCCCAACGCGCCACTTTTGCCAACCCAAGACTAAAAAATGAAATGGCAATCGTCGACGGTAAACTGCAAGAAGGTTCGTTTGCTAGAATTGAACCCGAAGGCACAGTTACGCGAATGTGGGAAGCCATTGAAACTTATATGGATCGCAAACAGCCTCTTATCATAGTCGCAGGTGCTGATTATGGTCAGGGTTCGTCACGTGATTGGGCAGCCAAGGGAGTCCGCTTAGCCGGTGTTGAAGTCATTGCTGCTGAAGGTTTTGAACGTATTCACCGTACCAATTTGATTGGCATGGGCGTATTACCACTTGAATTTGAAGTTGGCACAACACGCAAAACCTTATCTATCGATGGCACAGAAAGCTTTGATGTTCAGGGCAAACCTACTCCTGGAGCAATGCTCACCTTAGTCGTAAACCGCAAAAATGGTGAAACCGTCAAGATTCCAATGAAATGTCGCCTAGATACGGCTGAAGAAGTGTCTATTTATGAAGCTGGCGGAGTTTTACAGCGCTTTGCACAAGACTTTATTGAAGCTACCGTATAATTTGGAGCTAAGTTATGAGCTTTACATCACAGATAAAAGTGCCTGCTACCTATATGCGTGGGGGCACCAGCAAAGGCGTATTTTTCAAGATAGATGATTTACCTGAAAAGGCCCAAGTAGCAGGTGAATTTCGCGATCAATTATTGCTGCGTGTTATAGGTAGTCCAGACCCTTACGGTAAACATACCGACGGCATGGGCGGGGCCACTTCAAGCACCAGTAAAACCGTGTTACTTAGTAAAAGTGATAAACCACATCACGACGTTAACTATCTCTTCGGTCAAGTCGCAATCGACAAATCTTTTGTCGATTGGAGTGGGAATTGCGGCAATCTGACTGCTGCTGTAGGTTCATTTGCTATCAGCAATGGTCTTGTAGACACCACTCGTATTCCTGAGAATGGCGTTGCCGTCGTAAGAATTTGGCAAGCCAATATTAGTAAAACAATTATTGCAAATGTACCTATTACGAATGGGGAAGTACAAGAAACTGGTGACTTTGAATTAGATGGAGTCACCTTTCCTGCTGCAGAAGTAAAAATAGAATTTGTCGATCCTGCTGATGGCGAAGGCAATTTGTTTCCATCCGGTAACTTGGTTGACCAGCTAGATGTGCCGGGCATAGGCTCATTTAAAGTAACGATGATCAACGCTGGTATTCCAACGCTATTTTTGAATGCTGATGAACTAGGCTATTCTGGTGCTGAATTGCAAGATGCGATCAATAATGATGAAGCAGCATTGGTCAACTTTGAAACTATCAGAGCTTATGGCGCGGTTAAAATGGGACTTATCTCTGGTATTGAGGATGCTGTTGCTCGGCAACACACACCTAAAATTGCCTTTGTATCACCCCCTCAAAGCTATATTTCATCAAGCGGTAAACAAATTAGTTGTGCCGATATTGATTTGAACGTTCGCGCTTTGTCTATGGGTAAATTACATCACGCTATGATGGGCACAGCTGCTGTTGCAATTGGCACTGCTGCTGCTATCCCTGGTACATTAGTTAACTTAGCTGCAGGCGGGGGTGAACGTGAAACGATTACGTTCGGCCATCCATCTGGCACTTTAAAAGTAGGGGCTAAAGCACAATATAACCAGGGACAGTGGGAAGTTGATCGGGTTATTATGAGTCGCAGCGCGAGAGTTCTGATGGAGGGAAATGTTCGGGTTCCTCTCCCACGGACTTGATATATGCTATCTACGTCCCGATATCATATCAAGCTAACAGAAACGTATAAAAAGTCATGTTTGTTAAACCCATGACTTTATTTTATTGAAATCTGTGTGGCTATATTAAGTTCTAATAAGCATATATTTTAGAGCTCGTACATGACACCTTATATTGATAACCTCTTAGATTGATAATGTCTTAGAGTAGTAATATCGTCGTCTAAAATGCATACATCTTCAACACAATAAGGAAGCAATATGGCAGATCCAACTTATACGCCCCCAAAAATTTGGACTTGGGATTCAGAAAGTGGAGGCCGGTTTGCCAATATAAATCGCCCTATTGCAGGACCAACGTCTGACAAAGATTTGCCAGTTGGGAAACATCCTTTGCAGCTATATTCACTTGCAACACCTAATGGTGTAAAAGTAACTATGATGCTAGAAGAGCTATTAGTGAAAGGTTTTAAAGAAGCAGAATACGATGCCTATTTAGTCAACATTATGGAGGGAGATCAATTTACCAGCGGCTTTGTTGGCGCAAACCCTAATTCTAAAATACCAGCACTAGTTGATCATAGTACATCACCGCCGACTCGCATATTTGAGTCGGGGTCAATACTGCTATATTTGGCAGATAAATTCGATGTATTCTTATCAAAAGATCCAGTTCAACGAGCTGAAACAATGTCATGGCTTTTTTGGCAGATGGGCAGTACCCCAATGCTTGGAGGAGGTTTTGGTCACTTCTACGCATACGCTCCTGAAAAATATGAGTACCCTATTGACCGCTATGCAATGGAGGTAAAGCGTCAAATGGACGTCTTAGATCGTCAACTAGCCGAAAACGAGTTTATCAGTGGCGCAGAGTACACAATTGCTGATATGGCTATTTGGCCTTGGTACGGCGGTTTGGCGTTGGGTAAATTGTATGAAGCAGGTGAGTTTTTGCAAGTGCAAGAGTATAAAAACGTGCAACGTTGGACCAAAACTATTGACGCGCGTCCGCAAGTTAAGCGTGCCAAAATGGTTAATCGAACTTGGGGAGATCCTGCCGGTCAGCTACACGAACGCCACGACGCAGGTGACTTTATAACCAAAACCCAAGATAAGCTAGCTTAATTATTCACATTAAAATGTAACATACTTCAATTATATTCGATCAATCAGGCTCACTACACAGCCTGATTGACAAACTTATATCTTCTACGCCAAAGCTTTAGTTAACGGTTGCTGTGTTAACTTTATAATTTGGTCAGCTGGTACCGGTTTGCTAAAGTAATATCCTTGAATAATGTCGCATTGAAAGCGATTTAAGGTCTGGAGTTGCCCATGAGTCTCAACTCCTTCAGCAACAACATTGAGTTTTAGTGTGTTTGCAAGTGCAATAATTGCCTGAACAATTGCGGCGTCTTCAGAGTCTGAATCAATAGTGATAATGAATGACCGGTCAATTTTAAGCGTGTTGATTGGAAATTTCTTCAGGTAACTAAGAGATGAGTAGCCAGTACCAAAGTCATCAAGGGCGATGGCTACGCCCATTTCTCGAATCTGATTTAAGCGAGTAATATTATGGTCGATATCGTTCATAATCGCGCTTTCAGTTAATTCAACTTCCAACAATGACGCAGGTAAACCGCTGTCATCGAGTGCTCGCTTTATCATATTAAGTAACGAGGCACGCTTAAACTGAGTACTAGATAGATTTACCGAAACTTTAAAGCCTAGTAACCCGGCGTCCATCCACGCTCTGGCTTGAACGCAGGCTGTGCGCATAACCCACTCACCTAGCTCATTAATAATACCAGAATCTTCCGCAACCGAAATAAACTCACTGGGCTTTACACAGCCCAATTCCGGACTATCCCAACGCAACAGCGCTTCAACGCCAATAATTTTGTTATTCTTTAGGCAAACCTGAGGTTGATAATGCAATGAAAATTCATCGTTATTCAACGCATTGCGCAGACAGCCTTCTATTTGTAAAAATTTCATCGCGTTTTTGTTCAACGATTCAGCATAGAAACGATACCCATTGCGGCCCATCGTCTTTGCATAATACATAGCAACATCGGCGTTCTTTTTAAGTTCTGTCGACGTTGCGCCATCACGCGGGTAAACGGCAATACCAATACTCGGCGTTAGTGCGACTTCATAATCATCAATAGACACTAATTCAGAAATACAATCTACCAATGATTGAGCAACTACCTTAACATCGTTATCGCTTAGGGTGTTGTTCAGTAAAATCATAAATTCGTCCCCCCCTAATCGAGAGACTTGCATTTCAGTAATATTTGGTTGCGCTTCAGGAATACATTGTTTGTCTTTTGCGCACAGCAGAATTTTATCGCTTATTTTCTTGAGTAACTTATCGCCAAACTCATGACCTAATGTATCGTTAATACGCTTAAAATTATCTAAGTCGATGTACATGATACAAATATTTTGTTGCTCTTTGGCAGCAAGCTGAATTGCCTTTTCCAAGCTTTCGTCTAAGCTTTGCCTATTTGGTAGCCCGGTTAAGGAATCAAAATAAGCCAAATGGCGCATCTTTTCTTCGCTTTGTTTTAAACTATTGAAGGTTTCGCTACCTTTAAGCATGTAACGCACTCGGTGAGCAACCATCGGCCATCTTATTGGCTTAGGCAAGAAATCCGTCGCACCATGCTTATAAGCGCTCTCAATGGACAATATATCGTCGGCTCCAGTCACCATTAAAATTGGCGTATCTTTACCTCGAGGGTGTTTTCTGATTTCAGCACAGACCTCAAAGCCACTAAGCATTGGCATATGTACATCCAGCAGCACAATGTGGGGTTCATGCTTTAAGTATAGTTTTAATGCCTCAGCACCATTGGCTGCCGTCAGTACGTGAAGATTATCACTACTTAACGTTTCTTCCATTAACAACAAGTAGGTTGGGTCATCATCACAGACCAATACAGTCGCATCCTTGCCACTATTAAGCGAGCGTTCAGTCATACATCTTCTCAATTAATATTTGTAAGCTTTTAAGTGACTTATCGAAAACATCTTGAAGTTCATCTAATGTTTCGGCGTCATCTATAGATTCGTTAGTTTTAGCCGCGATTTCAATAGCTAACAAAAGCTTAGTAAATACTATTGTACCTGCGTTCCCGGAAAGTGACTTCATTGCGTGGGCTAATTCCATTGCAGTTTTTCTGTCACTGCGTTTACAGGCTTCAACTAGCGCAGGCATTTGTTCGACCATGACCGTTTTAAAAGAATCTGCCACACGAAAGTAGAGCTTTTTGCCCGTTCGCGCTTCAATTTCACGAATGCTCTGAACCGCATCAGCGTCAATCCAGTGATCAACTTCTATGCTTAAATTGGGCGGAGAAGTCGATTGTGCCTCCAGCGAACTAATTTTGATTTGTTTTTCTGGAATATGTTCAGCAATCATACTGAATAACTTCGATGCTGTGAATGGCTTCAACATGAAATCATTCATACCTATTTCTAAGCATAAACCTTTTTCTTCATCGAATACGCCAGCGGTTAACGCAATGATAGGCGCTGGAAAAGTCTGTGCGGTGGATTTTTCGTTTTCGCGGATAATGCACGTTGCCGTTAAGCCATCCATGACGGGCATGTGCAAATCCATAAAAACAAGGTCATATCGATTTTTGAGAGTTAAGTCGACTGCAACTTGACCATTACTCGCAATATCAACTTCACATCCAAACATTTCTAACATAGTAACAGCGACATCTTGGTTGGCTACAACGTCCTCAACTAGGAGTATTTTCGCACTGAAACGAGAATTATTTTCAGTTAATTGGCTTATCTCATCCATTTTCTCAACGATGTCATTTTCGAGGCTACTTGCATATAATATCTCAGCGCGCACAGCATCTAAACGAATTGGTTTTTCAATACGCCGTAATCCAAACTCATTAACTGCATCAGCTTTTTCGGTAGTACGTAAAAGGACACAGTAGTCCGTTTTTTCAAGCGTAGTTGAAATGAAGGCACGATTTAAAAGAAAATCACCGTGATCAATGAATATAAGCGCATTGTCTGCTGGAGAAATATTATCGCGCAAAGCCTCAATAGTTGTTTGCAATGCGTCGACGTGCAATCGCTCGAACGTGTTTAGCATCATTTTTGCGGCTGTATGATTTGCGCAAACCAATAAAATAGGTCGTATGTTTAAATTTTCGACTTTGGAAACGGCAACATCCTTCTTTTCGGGTAACGTGATTGGAAGTCGGACTGTAAACGTAGTCCCCTCACCTAGCGTTGATTCAACGTCAATTTTCGCCAGCATTTGCTCAACTATTTTACGCGTAATCGATAGTCCTAAGCCAGTACCACCAAAGTTTCTGGTCGTTGTTGAATCAGCCTGCTGAAACTCTTTAAATATTTTGTCAAAATGCTCTTTTTCTATACCGATACCTGTATCGGTAACCGCAATATGTATTTCCTTGTTTGCAAAATTAACATCCAAATCAATACTTCCCTTGGAGGTAAACTTAATGGCATTATTTAACAGATTGGACACAACTTGGCGCAATCTGTGAACATCACCCATAACATACTTTGGGCAATCTTTTGAAATAGTATAACCTAGTTCTAGTTCTTTCTCAGACGCTCTCACTGAAAACAAAAACAACAGTTCTTCTATCAAAGCATGAAAATCGAATTCATGATTTTCGAGCTCAATCTTATCGGCTTCGATTTTTGACAAATCGAGAATATCGTTGATGAGCTGCAAAAGGCTTCCGCCTGCTCGACTAACTGCATTCGCATAACGCTTTTGGTTTTCATTTAGCGGAGATGATAAAAGGAGTTCACTCATACCAATGATGCTATTCATTGGCGTTCTAATTTCATGACTCACTATTGCCAGGAAGTTCGATTTAGCTTGAGCAGCTTTAATGGCTAGGTCTTTCGCTTTACTCGTTTCGTCTACAGCATCTGCTAATTGACTATTTGCTAGCTCAAGTTCAGAAGTCCTTAAATT
>JBLIKA010000052.1:0-22541 GCA_047637355.1 Glaciecola sp.
AGTTTTATATGGCTCGACTTTCCACATTACTACCCATAGAACAGAGCGTTTTAGGCATAGCAAGCAGAATCACTCTATCTACTGAAAAGCTATTACTGGCCGAAATCTTAAAGTTAAGACCCCGAGTTCTATTGGGGCGCAGTAAGCTTTTATAAGGTACTGTCAAGTCAACGAGCGGACTCAGAACCGTGCGATAATCAGGGCATGAAAAATACTCCTATTTATGCCGGATATCGCTATCCCTCCCAAATAATCAGTCACGCTGTGTGGCTTTATCATAGATTTACACTTAGCTTGTGTGACATCGAAGAATTGCTGGTAGCAAGAGGCATTACCATCAGTTACGAAACCCTCAGAAACGGGTGTCATAAATTTGGTCAACGATATTGTAAACTTCTAAAAAAGAACCGTGGACGATTAGGTGATACTTGGTATCTGGATGAGGTATTTATCAACATAAATGGAGTGCTGCATTACCTTTGGCGGGCCGTCGGCGAGGATGGTGACGAAATTGACATTCTGGTTCAGAAACGTAAAGACAAGAAAGCGGCGAGACGATTTTTTCGAAAGTTACTCAAAGGCCAGCAAGCCTTGCCAATCAAGATAGTCACTGATAAATTGCGCAGTTATTCTGCAGCAAAGAAAGAGCTGATACCTGATGTTGAGCATTCTACCAAGCAATACGAAAACAACCGATGCGAATTATCCCATCAACCTAGTCGACAACAGGAAAGGCAGATGAGTAAATTTAAATCACAAGGTCAGCCTCAACGTTTTCTTTTCTGTCATGGTGTGGTTAATAATCTGTTTAGGCTTGGTCGCCATTTAATGAGTGCCAAGAATTATCGGTTCTTTCGAGAACGAGCATTTAACGAATGGTCGCAGGCTAGTTCCATTCAACATTAGGCGTAAGCTGTTGAAAACTGATTTTTACCGTCTAATACCGATAAGTTGACAGTACCATAGCCTGCAGTCAATGAGGAATTCTTTGACGTTGATCAAAACAGGTTACCCATTTTTCATCGACAATTCATTGGTATCTCTTTTATTCATGGATCGTGACAATGCAAAATTTAGACTACCGCCTAGAGCAAAAACCGGACCTTTGGGTTAACGTTAGGACTTGGGTTCAACATAAAATTGCGATGAATAAACCGGCAAATCCGCATTCTCATTCTCATTTTCATTTTCACTATCGCAATAACTATAGAGTCAGGAGAGATTATACCCTTGATGAAATACGAGTTTGTCAATATACAGAAGGCACGCTCAATAATGACCTGGTTGATATAAATAATAAGAAGTTATTATGGCAGGGAATTGCAATTGGTAAATTAACAAAAATAACCAGAGGCAAGATTGAAACGAAAATCAATGATGCTGTGCACTTACCATTCCAAAAGTATCCAATCGTAAATTACACGTAAGCAGGTTACCTAATTAAAATATTAAGTATTTACTATTCGCTTTCTGGCAATACAAAAAAAATAGCCGATTTACTTGCCGCTCAATTACCTGCTGATATGACTCATTGGGATGACAGTAAAAAGTTAAACGATTTTCTAAGTATTTGCCGAAAGGCGCTTGGTAAAGAGAAGGCCAACACCGCCTAGGAGAATAAATGTTATTTGCCTTGATATTAATGAGAAGGAACATGCTATGAGCGTTAAAAAAAAGGTTACTTTAATTTTAATACTTATTGGACTCAGCTTATTCGCTCCGCTCACATGGTACAAAGTCAATTATTCAATGGACTTTATACCATCCTATTCTGTCCAATCTGACAATCCTAAACGTAAATTGTTAATTGCAACCCAGGGCAGTGAATATAAAAATGCTTTAGTTGCAGGCATCATTGATGCCGTTAAAAATCGTCCAGTTGACGTTCAGGTAATAGACGTTTCTGCCCTCCCAGACGTCAATATTGACGAATGGAGCGCTATAATTATATTGCATACATGGGAAAACTGGCAGCCACAAAAAGATGCCATGTTATTCATTGACCGTAATCCGGATCTTGCAAATATCATTGTGCTGACTACTTCAGGTCAAGGTGATTTAAAAATGGAAGCCATTGATGCAATAACGTCTGCCTCAGACATTTCTAATATAGAAAAAGATACTGCACAAATCGTGCGTCGAATTGATTCGGTAATCACCAACGATTAATACTCAAAGGTTTTGTTATAACTAATTTTACTGAATTGAGAAAACAGATGATATTGCACCAATTAATAATCGATAACGTGAATCAAATTTAGTGGTATCCATAATGGGTAGTAGGTTTACTTAAAAGGGAATTAGTGCAGATGAAAAATTCAGTGAAAAATAACGTTTTTAAGTTTATCAAAAGTACTTTTTCTTCTTGGCTAATATTCTCATTAAGTCTCTTTGTTACCGTTATTATTTGGTCCATCGCCACCAAATCTGCTGAACTCCATACTCAAGATTTATTTAAATTTGAGGTTAGCCAAACGATTAGCTCAATCGAACAGCGCATGAAGGGATATGAGCACATGTTGCGCGGCGGTTTAGGGTTATTTAAATCGAGTGAACAAGTTAATCGCCTCGAATTTCATAATTATGTGAGTAATTTGCAAATTAATAAATATTGGCCGGGCGTTCAAGGTATTGGTTATGCTGTTATGCTCACCCCAGAAGAGAAAGACGTTTTTGTTAACACTATACGGCTAGAAGGTTACGACCAATTTAATGTATTTCCCCCAGGATTGCGCGATCAGTACAGCAGTATTCTCTATCTTGAGCCTTTCACGGCAAGAAATCAGCGCGCTTTTGGGTACGATATGTACTCAGAAAAGGCTCGCCATATCGCCATGGATATCGCCCGCGACAATGGAGATATCGCATTTTCAGCTAAGATTAAACTGGTTCAGGAAGATGGTAATGATTTACAAAATGGATTTCTTATGTATCTCCCCTTATATCGCAATGGAGCACCTATTGAAAACACAGAACAGCGTCAAAAAGCACTCGTCGGATATATATATAGCCCATTTCGTATTGATGACCTGATAAATAGCATTATCTTAAATGATAATAAGCGGCAGATAAATTTTTCAATATACGACGGAGATTCAGAAGATGCAGATGCTATATTTTATGCGTCTAAAATAATTGAAGATTATTTACCTAGTTCTGACAGAAACAAATTTAAGCCTTCTTTTTCACTTGTTAAAGTTATTGAATTTCCTGGCCGAACTTGGACTATACAGTTTTATAGCACATCCGTTTTTGAAAGTAAGTCTGAAAATAACTCAGCTAACTTGGTCGGCTTCATTGGTGTGGTTTTATCGGTACTTTTACTGATTGTGATGCTGAATATTGTAAGCAGCCATAAAAAAGAGAGTCAAACAAAAGCGAATTTGGAAGTATTAGTTGATCGTCTAAAAGCTGGCGCCTCGGCCGGAATTGTAGGGATTTGGGATTGGGATGTTGAAAAAGATATTTTGAATTGGGACTCCGTAATGTATCAATTGTATGGCTTAGATGAATCAGAGTTTGACAATTTATATGAGGCATGGATTTCAAGAGTACACATAGATGATCGGATGCATATTGACAACGAAGTAAATGCGGCCCTGAGAAACGAAAGAGAATATTGTCCTGAATTCCGTGTTTTATGGCCTGATAATTCGGTTCATTATATTAAAGCGGTATCAAAAACCAGTTTTAACATGGAAGGTAAGCCGATTCGGATGGTTGGTGTCAATTACGATATTACTGATCAAAAAGAAATTCAAATGCGTCTTGATAAGGAGGCCTCATATGATCAGTTAACACAACTGCCTAATCGTCGCTTACTCAATGATATATTAAAGCAAGCTCTCGCCTCTGCTGAACGCAACAAAAAAAATATGGCTATTCTTTTTATTGATTTGGATAGATTTAAACATGTAAATGATGTCCACGGACATCAAGTCGGTGACTGGTTATTAAAAGAAGTATCAAGGCGTATTCAATATTGTTTGCGCGCTACAGACACAGTTGGACGAATTGGGGGGGATGAGTTTGTCGTTGTACTCCCCGACATTTTTGACAACGCGACGGATGTAGCGAATAAAATACGAGAAATTTTACAAGAACCTTTTGTAATGACCAATTGTGGAATTATGAAAGTTTCTTCAAGTATTGGAGTGGCAATTTATCCTAAGCATGCAAAAAGTCAAAGTATGTTGATGGAATGTGCTGACAAGGCGATGTATGAGGCAAAGCACAGAGGCCGTAATAAAGTTATGCTTTCTGGTGATTTTTAAATTTAGTGACTTGAACACCCATCGAACATCAACTCTTTACGATTGATATTTGTGCCTACGCCCTTGCCGAGCAAGATAAGCGCTTACCAAAGTACGTCGAACTAGAGTTGGATGATGGTGCACTAAACGGCCACCCTATGCGGCAGTGGGTATTATCGACCGTACTGTTCCCACTCACATTTTAGGAGTGCTGGCTTTTCTAACTAATAAGCTAAAATGAGTGCTGTAACTCTCATTCAGTTGTTCGGTAACGCACCGAACCTAAATATCCACTTTCACATGCTCTTTTTAGAAGGAGCTATAAGAGAACATCCGAGAGGTGGAACAACCTTTACCCGCATCGTATCAAGGCTCCTTTCCGGTGACCGCTCAGCATAACGATTTGGTAACGCTGGTTCACACCAGCAGCAACCGCATGACCAGGTATTTAGAGAAAATAGGTCTAGTGCTTCGCAACATGGACAAAAAAGTATTTACCTTGCAAACGCCGCCCCCCAGTAGCGACAACTAATACGATCAGTTAGCCAACACATCCGATTTTTTGCTTCACACTTGTGTAACTGTCAAGGCAGATGAACCAGAGAAATTAGAGCGCTTATGTCGTTACATTAGTCGCCCTGCCATCAGTGATGACCAAGCAAGGGCAATTGCGGTATGAATTGAAAACGCCAGATCAAGATGTTACCTGTGACCGAATTAAACACACATTTTCTTCTCACCCATCGATTTCATTGGCAAACTTGCATTACTAGCACCGCCATCAAGACTCAATATCGCTTCGTTTTATGGTAAAAGTGCTTCTAGTGCAGCGACTAAAGCGGGGTAAATTTGGGCCTGTTGAGCACAATCAGTCACCCAGTCCCTGTCTTGCCCCTTACCATCGACCTCTCCCCTGATAGCACAACCATCTGTTCGAGTGATTGCTTTTTCAAGCTTATCGATAGCCATGACAATATCACCCGTTTGGATAGCGATTGATGCTTGGCTTAGAAAGTTTCCGTAGGCTTCTTGATTGCCTACTGTTGTAACTTCGCTTTTATCCAATGCCGTGATTATGGTGTCGACGTTTATTATCTGCACCTCTGCAAATTCTTCCGCTAAGGTCGCAGTTACTTGAACAATAGCAGGAATGCCTGAGCCTATATAATCGCTGACAGCTAGATTTAGGACATAAAGTCCTTCCAGATCGGGTACGAAATTCGCTATTGCCGATGAGGCGTCATTGATAGTGGCGTTACTCCCAGAGGGAACCGAAGAAATCGTCCAGTCAAATTCCAGCATATCCTCATCAGGGTCAAAGCTACTTGAACCATCGAGTTGCACCAAGGCCCCAACGAGAACAAGTTGATTACTGCCAACAAGGGCTTGGGGGGCTAGATTCTCGCTACTGATTTCCACCGTCGATGAATCCGACAGGGCATCCTCGTCTGTGACGACTAACTGAACAATATACGTTCCTGACAAGTCGGCAGTAAAGCTAGGGGATACGGTGTCAGCGTCTATGAGTGCTGCGTTGCTTCCGAACGGCGTCGATAAAAAATTCCAAGCATAATCAAGGTCGATTATCGGCGTGTTATCATCAAACGATCCGCTACCATCCAAGAGCACACTGTAACCAGCGTGGATCGCTTGATTAATACCTGCATCTGCAGTCGGAGGAACGGGCAAAGATATTTCCCCTCGTAACAATAAACTTCCGCCCAGAAATGGATTAATTGTGGTGACTGTATCAGGATACTGAAATCCACCCACTTTTCTTCTCCCTTGAACAAAGGCAATTCGTGAATCGAAAGTGTAATTGGCCGATGTTCCGTTCGGACCCAATACGAACCCGTCATCAATGGTATAATCTCGAGCTGGATTTAACGATGCGACGATGTAACTTTGCCCTGCGGTTAACTCTTGAGAAACGATATTAATATAGCGAAACTGACCAATACGTTCGCCGCTTATGCCAGCTGGCACGGTTGCAACAGCCAACAAGTTACCGGTATCGGTCCATATGCCAACCTCGTGCGCGTCCAATAGCCCATCCGCACATGGAGCGGGTCTAAAGGTGCATCCAGCAAGGTCATATACACCCAATGCGGTCACGGTAACATTTTCTGTTGGGGTGAACTCATAACCGTTCATTGACTCCGACCCACCTGCCGTTAAATGTTCTCCCGGAGCGAGTTGAAGGGTAAGTGCAGGTAAATTAGGACGCGCAGGCTCTAACAATAAACTTCCGCCCAGAAATGGATTAATTGTGGTGACTGTATCAGGATACTGAAATCCACCCACTTTTCTTCTCCCTTGAACAAAGGCAATTCGTGAATCGAAAGTGTAATTGGCCGATGTTCCGTTCGGACCCAATACGAACCCGTCATCAATGGTATAATCTCGAGCTGGATTTAACGATGCGACGATGTAACTTTGCCCTGCGGTTAACTCTTGAGAAACGATATTAATATAGCGAAACTGACCAATACGTTCGCCGCTTATGCCAGCTGGCACGGTTGCAGCAGCCAACAAGTTACCGGTATCGGTCCATATACCAACCTCGTGCGCGTCCAATAGCCCATCCGCACATGGAGCGGGTCTAAAGGTGCATCCAGCAAGGTCATATACACCCAATGCGGTCACGGTGACATTTTCTGTTGGGGTGAACTCATAACCGTTCATTGACTCGGACCCGCCTGCCGTTAAATGTTCTCCCGGAGCGAGTTGAAGGCTGATCGCAGGCTCATCGATATCTGTGGCCATGGCAACACCTTGGAAAATAATAATGATACAAACGCATAAGGCGCTCAGTTTAGTGAATTTCATAATATAGTCCTCTGTGAAATCAATCAATTTGAGACTAAAAAGTTGTGATACGCCAAGTTCGGATTCCATCCCACAATGGTTTTTTTTTGACATTCCGCAACCTAAAACCAAGCAAGATCGGTTTTTCTTACTGAATAACATACCTTAGCTTGTTCAGCTTTTAGTCCTATAAATTAGTGTGCTGTCGTTAACTAGATTCATGCTAGGTAAACGGTATTTTTGCTTATTGATCTGTATCAAACTTTATATAAATGCCGTGAAGTCTGTCTAAATTTCGGCTTTTACGCCCATAGGATCAAATTAATGTTTGAAACTTAAAAAATTACTCCCTCGGATATATCTACACCTCAGCCCGGTTGCATAGATAAGGTATAGCTTTATTCGTTTTACACTCAGTCAATATCCCTGCGACGCAGGTCAATAGAGCGATATACAGTCGCTTCCTTGTTTTCCAGCCGCTGGGCGATACGCCAGACTTTATGTATAAAATCAATAGTTTAGATAAGCATGTAACCGCCATAAGGGCGCATTGTTAGGTGATGGAAATAGAAGAGGTGATTGGTGCAATGAACATTAAGGTTTTAATCGATGATATTAGATTCAATCGCATTGCCTGTTAGTTTGGTGGGGAATCATTGTCGATAACAAAACCGAGAACGGGTTTAGTACCGATATCAAGAACCCATTTTATTCTGGCCGAACGAAAGTAAATTGTGCGGCTTTTAGTGTGAAACAGAGCGATAATTTTATTGGTACTCAATTTCATTTATCCCCCTAAAAGAAGATGGAACGTGTATTGATTAATCTGAGTAATGCAATCTTAGTTTAGGAGGGACCAATAGCGGTGTTGCCAGATTACTCATCGTCGCCTGCAGATTCTTCTAATGGACATCGATTTAATACATATTGCTCGCCATTTACATCTTCAGAAATTAATTTAACAGGAAAGCCCCATAGTTTATGAAGATGCTTCATGACTTCTGAAGTAGTATCCGCTAAATTAATATTATTAGTAGGTATGTGGCGAATAGTGAGAGACCTATTACCCACAATATCAACGTCATAGACTTCAATATTTGGTTCCTTCATACTGCAATTGTATTGAGTTGAAATATTTTTTCGAATTTCTTGATATCCAGAATCATCATGAATAGCGGTAATATTAAGGTCCTTTAATCCAGCATCATCATTGAGAGTAAAAAATTTAAAGTCGCGGATGACTTTAGGTGACAAATATTGTGCAATAAAACTCTCATCCTTAAAATTTTGCATGGCAAAGGTCAATGATTCATTCCATGGTGTTCCGGCGAGTTCGGGAAACCATTTTTTATCCTCCTCAGTTGGTTGTTCACATATGCGCCTGATATCAATCATCATTTTAAAGCCTAATGCGTAGGGGTTTATGCCATTATAATAGGGGCTATCAAAATCAGGCTGAGCAACAACATTGGTGTGACTTTGTAGAAATTCAATCATAAAACCATCAGTGACATGACCTCGCTCGTGCAATTCATTTAAGATAGTGTAATGCCAAAAACAAGCCCAACCTTCATTCATAACTTGTGTTTGACGTTGTGGATAAAAGTATTGCCCAATTTTTCTTACAATTCGTACAATTTCTCTTTGCCATGGTTTCATCAATGGTGCGTTTTTTTCAATAAAATATAAAATATTTTCTTGAGGTTCACTGGGAAATCGACTTTTACTATCCTCACTTTGCAATTTTTGTGGAATGGTATTCCAGAGTTCATTAACCTGTGATTGTAAATATTGTTCCCGATCTTTTTGGCGCTGTTTTTCTTCACGCATTGATATAGGAGAAGGACGTTTATAACGATCAACACCGTAGTTCATTAACGCATGACAAGAGTCCAAAATACTTTCGACCTCATCAACTCCATATTTTTGTTCACAATCATTGATATAATTTTTTGCAAAAACTAAATAATCGATTATTGCTTCGGCATCGGTCCACGTTTTGAATAAATAATTTCCTTTAAAGAATGAGTTATGACCAAAGCAAGCATGAGCAATAACTAATACTTGCATCATCATACTGTTCTCTTCCATTAAATAGGCGATGCAAGGGTTTGAATTTATAACTATTTCATAGGCTAGGCCCATTTGACCTCGCCGATAAGATTGATCATTACTAATAAAATGTTTTCCAAAAGACCAATGATTATATCCTATCGGCATTCCAGCACTGGAATAGGCATCTAACATCTGCTCTGCAGAGATAATTTCCATTTGATTTGGATAAGTGTCCAATCCAAAATCTTTGGCGATATCCTCAATGGCTGCATAATATTGATTAATAAGATCGTAGTTCCAGTCGGCACTAGTTGAAATTGGTTCAGAGCCTTTCACTTTTTTAGATTTTAATCGTTTATTGGACATCATCAACCTCGACTTTTAAGACTATTGTTGAATTTCTAATTAATGCCTTGTTTTTGAAAAAATTCTCTGAATATCGGATATATATCGCTCTGTTGGACAATTTTTTTCATAGCAATGTTATCAAAATCCTCTAGCAAACTTTGATATTCATACCAAAGTGTTTGTGGTTCTCGTTCAGTTATTTCGACATAGGCAAAGTATCGTATACGCGGTAAAATTGAGGTACTCAACAATCGGCGGCACTTAACAGAGTCATTATCCCAGTTATCACCATCTGAGGCTTGAGCGGCATAAACATTCCAGTCTTCAGGATTATAACGATCATCTACGATTTCTTGCATGAGCATTAAAGCACTAGAAACGATGGTTCCACCGGTTTCTTGAGAATAAAAAAACTCATGTTCATCAACTTCTTTAGCCTGGGTATGATGACGAATGTAAACAACTTCAACATCCTTATATGAACGTTTTAAGAACATGTATAACAAAATGTAAAATCGTTTAGCAATTTCTTTGGTTTTCTGATCCATTGAACCTGACACATCCATTAAACAAAACATAACAGCATTGGTCGTTGGTAGAGGTAATTTGGTGAAATTTTTGTAACGTAGATCAAATGAATCGATATAGGGTATTCTTTTAATCCTGCGTTTTAGAGCTCTGATTTCATCGTCAGCCTGACTAGTCTGCGAGGGCTCATCGCTGGAGAATTGTTGCGATGCTTGTTCTAGTATTTTTAATCGCTTTTTTAAGGGACTTATGATTGCTATTCTTCTTGCCAGAGACACTTTAAGGGAACGCACGATATCAATGTTAGAAGGTGTTCCGTCAGTGTTAAAGCCGGAGCGAATGTTTTTATAATTAACCAATTTCTTAAGCTTATTTTTCTGAAGATTTGGCAACTCCAAATCTTCAAACAATATATTCATATACTCATCACTAGATAATTCAAACATGAATTCATCATTGCCTTCACCGCTATCACTAGCCCGTTTGCCGCCTTGCCCATCCTCAGGCTGTGGACGAGGTATTTGATCGCCGACTGAAAACTCTTTGTTGCCTGGGAAAACTCGATTTCTTTTACCACCTTGACCATGACGGAATGAAGGCTCACTTATATCCTTTGATGGAATGGAAACACTTTCACTTTCATCAACATCAGTAATACCACGATTAATGATTCGATCAGCGATCGATTTTTTTATTTGTGAACGATAACGCCTAATAAAGCGCTGTCGGTTAACAGTACTTTTATTTTTTTGATTGAGCCTTCGATCTATTATTTGCACAGAAAACCTCTCGAGTTAGGATGACTTTCTTACCCTGAGATACCATTCACAAAGCAGACGAACTTGCTTTCTCGTATAGCCTTTGGACACCATTCGACTGACAAAATCCTCATGTTTCTGATTATCATCTACTGAGGACTTGGCATTAAAAGAAATCACTGGTAACAGATCTTCGGTATTTGAGAACATCTTTTTTTCAATCACGGTTCGCAATTTTTCGTAACTGTTCCATTTGGGATTGACACCATCATTGATGGCACGAGCTCTTAGAACAAAATTCACAACTTCATTTCTAAAGTCTTTAGGATTTGATATTCCGGCTGGTTTTTCTATCTTTTCTAATTCGTCATTAAGTAGTTGCCGATCAAAATTTTCACCGGTCTCTGGATCTCGATATTCCTGGTCTTGTATCCAAAAATCAGCATAAATAACGTAACGATCAAATATATTCTGACCATACTCTGAATAGGATTCCAAATATGATGTTTGGATCTCCTTACCAATAAAGTTTATATAGTTGGGAACTAAAAATGCTTTGATATTTTCAAGGTATTGTTCATGAATAGCCTGAGGGAACTGTTCCTGTTCAATTTGTTTTTCAAGTATATAAAGTAGATGTACCGGATTTGCCGCAATTTCAGTTGAATCATAATTAAAGACTCGTGATAATATTTTAAATGCGAACCGCGTCGATAAACCCGTCATTCCTTCATCAACACCGGCATAGTCCCTATATTCTTGATAGGACTTGGCTTTTGGGTCCGTGGCTTTGAGCGATTCACCATCGTAGACCTTCATTTTGGAGTAAACACTCGAATTTTCAGGTTTAATCAATCGTGACAATACTGAAAACTGAGCCAACATTTCCAGGGTATTAGGTGCGCAAGGAGCTTCATATAAAGAAGAATTATTAATTAGCTTTTTATAAATATTAATTTCTTCTTTAACACGCAAACAATAAGGCACTTTGACAATGTAAACCCTATCAAGAAAAGCCTCATTATTTTTGTTATTTCTGAAGCTGGTCCATTCAGACTCATTTGAATGAGCAAGTACAATGCCACGAAAAGGTAATGCTGACATACCTTCAGTGCCATTATAGTTGCCTTCCTGAGTTGCTGTTAATAATGGATGAAGGACTTTAATAGGTGCTTTAAACATCTCAACAAATTCCATCATTCCCTGATTAGAACGACATAATGAGCCGTCATAGCTATAAGCATCCGGGTCGCTTTGTGCAAATTCTTCTAACTTTCGAATATCAACCTTTCCAACTAGGGCTGATATGTCCTGATTGTTTTCATCTCCAGGTTCTGTTTTTGCAATAGCGATTCTATTTAAGATTGAGGGGGTCAATTTAACAACTCTAAACATTGATATATCCCCACCATAATCATTCAAGCGCTTCACAGCCCAAGGTGACATAATGTTATTTAGACAACGCAGCGGAATACCATATTCTTGATTGAGTATTTTACCATCTTCCTCATGATTAAAAAGTCCAAGTGGGCTTTCAAATACCGGAGAATCTTTTATGGCATAAATGGGGTGTATTTCCATCAACGATTTTAATTTTTCTGCAATAGAGGATTTACCACCACCAACAGGACCCAGTAAATATAATATTTGCTTGGTTTCTTCGAGACCTTGCGCGGCGTGCTTAAAATAGGCAACAATTTGCTGGATTGAATCTTCCATACCATAGAATCCCTTAAAAGCAGGGTACTGATGCATGATTTTATTGAAAAATATACGACTTAACAACGGATCTTTAGCGGTATCAATAAGTTCAGGTTCACCTATCGCCATTAACATTCGCTCAGCCGCATTGGCATAGACTTCAGGATTCGATTTGCATAATTTTAGATAATCAGACAACGAATATTCTTCTTGCTGATGACTTTCATAGCGTTTTTGGTATTGATCAAAGATGCTCATAGCCCGTCTCCAATAGGTATTTTAAGCGAATATTTCCTTATACCCCTTACAGGGATTTGTTGCTGTTATCAGCCCATATTTACTTATGATCTAATAGTATTTTTATGAAGGTGCATTAATGAAAATTAATGCTACTACTATTGAGTTTAGACTAAGATTAAAAATATGCTGTATGAATCAAAAAAACAAAAAAAAAACCATAAAAATCGGTTAAAGATATTACTGTTAATGTTAGAAAGAAAATACTGTAGAGAAAAAAGCGTCTTTCGACGCTTTTTTGTGGTCTCATGTAACTTTTACAGAAACTCAAATATCAACTAATTGCCAATTTAGCTAAATATTTAATTCAGCCAAAATGGCTGGATTACTGCTTTGAAATTGACTCTTTAAATCCGCAACGATTTTATCAATTCTAATTCCTTCATTAGCGGACTCCGATGGATCTCTGGCATGATGCAGCGCCATCAAATCCCAAGTATTATTAAATACGGGAGATCCTGATGAGCCATAGTCGGTGTCACTATAGTAATGGATTACGTTAGTGTGAGTATCTTTCAATTCATTTTGTTGAACTACCACTTCTTTTTTTCTTCCCTGTGGATGTTGAATGACATTCAATCGTAAACCTGCAGGATAAGAAATCGTTGGTCTTAGTGATAAATGACCATATTTCCCCCCTGGGGTATAACCAAAAAATTGCAGGAATCTACTGGCGTCAAAAGCAGCTAGTGGTTTCTCTTCATTAATAACATCCCTTAACTCTTTTAAAACCTTTATTTGCTCATCCTTACAAACGCCATCGCTCACGTTTTGGTTAACGGCGCTGATAGCCTCCCATGGCATTGGGGTTGGCGAACGCGCAAGACCTATGTCCCGGCTAAGGCGGAGACGATAGGGTTTTCTTGCCAATCGAACGACGGTATAATCCAGCGATGCATTTGTATGAAAGAAAGATGACTCGTTAGTTTCAAAAAATTCAGGACTAATTGCCGGTTCAGAATCATAATTATTCTGATACATAAACTGCATGTTAACTTTGTCACAAAAATCTGAGTTAGGAATAACATGGTTGTTAGTCATAAATAGTGTATCGGATATTAAGAAACCAGACCCCCAACCACTACCCGAGCTTAAGCCACTATATCCCTCTTTCAACGTTACCATGGCAACAGCCTTTTGAATTTCAGCTCCTTCGGTTAAAAAATGAGCAGAAATTAAATTATTTTGCCCCCAAACCGCTTCTTGATTGCTTTCAAAATGCTCTTTGTCAATAAAGCCATCATCACCATGATTACATCGAGTGCCTTGATTGGAAAAATCGTTGGCAGATGGCATCATTGTAGCTTTAAGTTCATTCAACACAGACTGAATTTGGCCAATATCGAATTCGCGGAGCATACCTTTCAATTGATTTTTATCATTACTTTCTACAGCCATAATAGTTCTCCTTGTTAAAGTAAAGTCAATAACAAACATACACCTATTGCTTAAAGATAATTGCACCAGCAAACCTTTATATAGAATAATTTACTTGCAGTGCATTAGCATCAATGGAACTTATAAGAGGAAAAATATTATGTCTTAGATAAGAAAGGCAACGGCAAAATTAAATCTTCTATTTAAGTGCCAGCGTTAAATATAGTACGCTATTTATTTTTCTGCAAGCACGGGACTATAATATCTAATAGGGTTTACAGAGTAAGGCTTTTGGTCCGATTGAAGTAACATCGCAATAAAATTGGTAAGCGATACCTTTGCGTCTGCTACTTGGAGCAATAGACACATGGCCAAGACAAGTTTGATAGGATCTAGTCGGGGCATACATAGAACAACCGAATATGACACCAAGCGCAGGTGAATGGCGCAGCCAAACTGCATAGCCAATGCACACAATCTAGTTTTCAGACACTACGATTCAGTTGTTTCAAAATCCGGTCAATGGAAACCACATGCTCGTCATTACCCCCTAGAGCTTGCAACGCCTCAGCTAATTGAAATACATAATCTCGGTTTTGTCCGCTTGGACCTGAACTGCGATGAATTTGTTGAGCAATTTCGTGCTCTGATGCATATCCTAAAAAAGCAGCATTATCTTCATGAGCAATATAGACTAAGCCCTTTTTATATTCAGCATTATTGATGTTGTCATGTTTAAGATCCTTGAAATAAATATTTACCTCGTAACGTAGATAGCCATTTTTTTCCCGATAATCGAGATGTTCAAAAACATCTTGATTGACCTTATAAGCCATTCCAGAACATTCATCCAGCGCGGATTGAATAAGAGTAACTACTCGGCCTGGTTGTTGCGGTGTGCCCCGATGGTCGTCGCTACCTTGCCAGAATCGACGTTGCCAACCTATGATGCTAGCCGGGGCTTTTTTAATAAATGGAAAGTCCACTTTATAAATTAGCGAGCCATAGCCAAAAAGCCAGATTTCATCGAAATCGTGGAAAGATTGCCGGTGTTTATTCTGGTTTATAGTATTAACAGACATGACAATTTTTATACCCGTTTACTGTTTCTATTCACACGTATTCTTCAACACGGCACTTACTCCTCTCCAGTCTTCTAAATCTTGGTCCGGTTTTTCATTGCGAAAGCGTGCATAAAGTTCTATGCCTTTTTGGTCTTCTTTAATATCAACGGTTATGCCTTTTTCACGTAAAAACGCTTCGGTACCCTCTGCGTTAGTTACGTCGCCCACGACTACGCGACTAAAACCTCTCATGTGCAGAAGAGAAGCACATACCGCGCATGGGCTGAGACTGCTATAAATAGTCGTGTTACTAAAGTCGATTCGACCAGCATCACGAATAGCGGAAGTTTCACCATGATTATAAGGATGATCTTCTTGAACAAGGGTGTTATGCCCCTTACCAACAATTGTTTTTAGCGAATTATTCACTATTACCGCTCCAATCGGGCAGCCACCTTCGTCATAACTTTTTTGCGCGAGTAACACAGCAATGCGCATATAGTCGGCATCGCTAAGACCGTTCGTAAAGTCATCATCCATTAACACCGATAGACTTTTGGTTGGCATGTGAGCAATCGTTCTTAATGCCGCTTCAGTTATTTCTATTTGTTTGTTTAAAAGCGTTTTCATATTAATTAATGATAACCATCATGACAAATTGAAGTTATTGTGCGCAGATTAATGCGCATAGTAAAGGCCTGTTTACTGTTACCACTTTGAGATGCACAGTATGTAGAATAAAATATTGTGGTGATCTAGAACGAAACGTAAAAAGAGTAAAAGATCCTAACATTGCCGACGATCGCTCCTTTGCTGCTGGTCGCAAGGCAATAACACGTAAAACAGCAATTATAAGCAGACGCTCAACTTCAATAACAATAATATTCATCAAGCATCCAGTTACTTAATGGTTTTCAATATTATTGGCTAAAGTCCACTTGTGTTATTTGTCCGCTTTCAGCAACCACTGCTTCGATAATGGCAATAAAACTCAGTTCATCATCACACTCTGGGTCGCTATCCTCATCGCACGTTAATGCCAGGGTATAAACATTAGCAGCCACAAAACCTATCTCAAAGTTGTAGTTTCCTGCTCCATCATAAAGCACATCGGTACTTGCTAGTGCTTCCTGACCTTCACTTCCGCGGTTATCAGCAAGCGTAGTAACATCCAGAGATATACCTTCGTAAACATATACAGAAGCGACACTCTCGCTTAAATTCGCAGGTGCGATTGTGCAAAGGTTATTTGACAGAAGCGCTTCAGAGACCGTGCCTTTAATATGCCCTGATACGCTGTTATCAACTAATCTAACGCCTCTAGGTTTAAGTATATAACCTTCTTGACCTGCAGGATTAGTCATTCCCTTTCTCAAATCAAAATTCAAAATAGCATAGGATTGCTCGCTAACGGTCAGTCTTCACTGACAGACAAGCTAAACGTAGCTTGCTCAATAACCACCGTATCATCGCTAGAACCGCAACCTTGAATAAACAGACCCGCAGCAACAACTAAATAAGGCTTAAATTTCATACTTTACTCCAATTCGCGCCAAAGCGGCTTGACGCCATCCTTCGATTTACTCGCCTGTGTTGCAGATTATCAGCTATGTATCTGCAACACGCAGTGTCGGCTAGCCCAGCCTAACTGGTGCTGAACACAGATAATTTAAAACATACCAGTAGGTAGTTTCAAAATCAAAAAAAATCAAAATTTCAGAAAAAGCAGACGCGGAAATGGTCAACATTCTCATTCGCTTGCCCGGCGACAATTTAATAGAAACGCGACTACAAATAAATATTATTGATTTTCCAATATAGTCAAAATATTTACCCCAGAGGACATGTTATCTCCAAATGTTGAGTAAATTGCATTTGAATATTCATGGTGCACCCTCACTAATCTGTTATCTACCACTTCAAACTTTGATACTTCAGAGTTGTCGACCTTAACAGACAGCACAAGAAACGCTCGGCCTTTGCCCTTAAACTCTATTTGGGTTTCTAGGGGCACACCATCTTGGTCAATTACAATTTTGTACACCCCCTCAAAAGTACTTACATAGTCGCGGGTTTTGGCATCGTTAATAACGGCCTCTAGCGGCAAGTTGAAACGCAACAATCGCGTTGGTATATCGTTATAAGAATAGGCCTGTTCATCGATAAAGGTGGCTTTGTTTATTTCTCTTAACATCTTATTTGCTGACGATAATTGATTGTGCAAACCCGCCGCATTAATCCCATTTACTGCATTGAGTGTTGGTGTTTCAGCATCTTCATCTATGGCTTTCGCACCAGTTTCTTGCTCTATAGTGGCAAGCAAAATCTTAGGATAGATAACTTGCAAGCCTTGTTCGTCTTTAGTAACTAGTACCCTCATTAGCCCGTTTGTTTCTTTTCTATCGTTTTTGTCGTCAGCATCACTAATTTCTTTATATGCGCGCTGATATATAGCCGAAATAGGCAAGCTGCCTTGCAACTCGCTCAAGGTTTTTTTAAGTAAACTCAGGCCGTCAGTTTCAGCAACAGCATTAAAGGCCAATGAGCAGCAAAAAACTGTAAGTAGGCTGTTTAGTGTTCGCATATTTAATCCTATAAATACTTGAAGAAGGCCTCTCCTTCAACAGACAAAGAGTCTACGTGCATTTAATGTTGCTAATTGCTTTAATTTGTAAACGTTTATGTTTATTTATACATCCAGATCTATAAATTTATTTTTCTTGCTTAAATGTAGTTGGTATATCTCATTACCTTCTGTAACGATATCGGACGGATCAGTTGGCTGGTATGGGTAAGAACCAACATCTATCACTCCCAGTGATCAAGGCAAAGAAATCGGCTCTCAATGAATATAGGTAGTATGAATTGAATTGAAAAGAATGAAAGCTAACGTCTTCAAACTGCTCGGGGATGCAGATTATTAAAGCTACATAAATGACAATAAATCTGGTAGGTCGATGGAGACGGAATTTCAGTTATTTATTCTTTCTTGGTCTATTCTGCGCCCAATTGTGAATCGCTTTTCCTACATACAGTACATCGAACTTATCACTTGTTTCTACATCCCAATATTCAATTTTATAAGAACCTAAATGGGAGCCTGAGGGACTCTTTATCGTTGAGAACCTGCCGCCAGAAAACATGACTTTGCATTGCGTGTGGCAAGGTGGATCTATGTCGTCAATTAACGCACTAGCGAAAACATCCCACTGCTTAACTTCTTTCTTAATCTGGCTTATCATTCTATCTTCTGAACCTTTCAAGATAGACGACAGACCTTTCTTCACCATTAAAGCAATAATAATCGATACCATTAGGGCACTTAACGTAATCAACAATTCCATATTGTTCCTATTTAATTCGATTTCTCACTTTTTGAAAAAAATAACCTATAAACTGACTAGACACTTTTAGTCAGTACTTTAACAGCAATATAATTAGGCTAAATAGAGCCTCCAAATAACTTTGCAGGTGGGAAGCCGCAATTTCGCAACTGCCAACTTACTACTAGAGTCGATATACCTAGCTCGTTCAAAGATAGATAGAAGGCTGATTTACATTATAAAAGACCGACGATTAACTGGTGCAGTGAATACCTGCTATTGCCTTCAAGACATAAACTTCATTGATCGTTAAGACTAAATTTTGTAGGAAATAATTCCATTAATTTAGAGGATAAAATACAAGCGTCATTTAACTGTAATTCAATCTTAGGAAAATCTAAAATAAAATCAGGTTTAAGCTCGTTTTTCTCATCCATATTTTCAGACTGACTATCTGAAGCACCTAATTCATTGCTCACAGAGACAGCAGATTGAGGGAAAACTTTAAACGGATTTTGCTTTTCTGTTGGATAAGGAAAAGCAAGAATTGTGTCCCTATTAAGAGTTTTAGGATCTTCTGATACCCAATCATTCAAGCGAGAACTTGGAAGCTTGCACTCAAATGGATAATCACTAATCCAATCCTTAACGTTTTCCATCTGTAACAAAACCGTTCTATCTACAGCGATGCTTTTTTGCTTAATAACCTCTAATGAGGAGTTTTTATCCAATCTAACCAATCCTTCATATGTGGCACATCCAATAGATACAAATTTTCTATTTGAAAGGCTACCTACTAAGTATTTTTCTGCTTGTCTATAAAAAACAAGGCATAGACTTTGTCGCTCAATTGCGTAACTTATATCAGCCATTGATATTTGAAATAGAGAATTAAGTTCATTCAGGTTGTAGTACTTTTTATCTAGCATTTTTTAGAAAGGTCCATATCGTTTATTGAGTTTTAAATTAGTAAAACGTAAGAGAAATTTTTGAAGATAAACTTTATAAAGTTTACGTCTTCTTGTTACTGATTTTTTGGTTATTATAAAGTAGTAAACAAGGTAGTGGTACGATTAATCTGAATTCTAGCCTTTAGATACTGTTTATTACGTAATTATAAACTTTAGGCTAATGTCATATTACCTACAACTCGCTTATTACATGTAGTGAATTTTAATTCTTATTTATCCATTGCAGCGTTAACTCGAACACTATATTCACCTCTGTATTAATGATTATGCAGCAACAATTCATTGAAATCTTATAAGCCTTTCTATTAACTCCAGTACATTTGATGTAATAAAAGGTTATCAATGTCATTGTCAAAAGCTTCTTTGAGGCCCCTACTCCGACCATCATGAGGATATTTGAGACATTATGGGCAGACGCAACCCTCATATATTTTAGTATTTTTTAATAAGTAGAGTATATCTCAATCACCGGTGCATCTGAAAAGTTAACAGTTCGCAATAACTAGGTATTAAGTATTGATTGATAAGTAAGACGAATCCGAAATAAATACTTACCCCATACCAAATATACTTTTTATCAGTAATTTCAACATATAGTGGGATTCATCAAAGTGTTAGCTCACCAAATTACTTAGGAAATATTATTTTTACTTTTCTTGTTCTTGCGACTATCTGGCTTTTTCTCATGTTGAGATCATCTATTGCTGAGTGTAAATATTATCAAGCCGTGAGAACCCTTGAGCCTGATGTTTGGGATCAATTAGGCTCTCCAAGATTCTTAAACATTCCTCTGGTATTTTTATCATCCAAAGGTTTAAAGCTCTTACAGGGAATTTCTAATGAAAAAATATGCTTGTTAGCGAAAAAGAATAAACAAGTGCGTTTTCAATTTTTGTCATATGTGATTCTGGTAATAGGATTTAGTATTGTTTACTTTAAAACTAGCGTATAGGCCTCGCAACTTTCAATTTCTACTTCCCCCGCCATTTAAGTCTCTGTCAATATTAAAGTACATAATGCGAGTTGGTTTTTCGATATCTGGCGGAGTAAAACCAGTCGCTTGAATATTGCTACATTCTGGATTAATCATAAAAACACCGGAACTGAAACAAGCAACAATTCTACTACACCAGCACTGCCAAAAATTACTCTGCCTCGCTTTAATGTTGACTCGCTTGCTCTTAAGTCATATTTTTTTGCGCCATTAATTAAACCTCGTGCTTAAACAAAGTTCGCCGTCGAAGTAAAGGCTATCAGGCGATGTCAACGCTACTTTAGATTATCTCAATGGAACGCTGCGGGAAGTCATAAACTAGACACCTAGCCAAGTATTCGAACAGAGTCCAAGCCTACAAGAGCAAACACCATTTTTGTAAGAAGTAATCATTAAGGACAGAAATTTCAATCTACAAGCTTATTTACCATAGGTACAAAGATAAGCCGTATCGACGGTAGTTTTTACCTTAAACTGCTTATTAGCTTCAATCGTAAACACCTGTGAAGTAGTAAATGTGTTCCACTCTTGTTGTTCGGGCAATAACACCGTTAACGCTCCATTAACAACGGTCATAGTTTCAAACTCACTGGTACCAAACTCATATTCACCGGGAGCCATTACGCCAACTGTAGCAGGCTTCGTAGCCGTATTAAACGCAATTGATGCCACATTACGCTCAAAATATTCATTCACTTTAAACATGTTTACTTTCCTAATTCATAACTATAGAGGCATCCACACTACAGTCTTGTAACCTGACTGTAAGTAATTGACATTAATTTAATTTGATCGAACATCTAATTTACTCTGGTAATTCATTTGGTACACTTAATTATTTGATAAATGAAGCCTAGAAGCTAGCTCAATGTTAGTGGGCCCTAGGTTGCACTTTAAGCCTCGGTCCTGTCTTCAATTTAACTTAGTAACCCCAGTCGAAGAACGCAAATTACGATTAGTTAGTATTATCAGAATAAACGCATTAAGGGTTGTTCACACTCAACTTTTTTTATTCTTTGTACCCAAAGCGAACTTCTAATTACCTTTACAGGTATAAATAGTTCAAACTAGTTGTTGGAATAAATTTTTAAGTTATTTGTACTGTATAAATATTTTTTTTCAACATTTTAGTTATCCATATTTACCATATGCAACTCACAGTTAAAGAGGATCAAGCGCGTGCTCGACACAGTTCAGTTAATTCTACTTTCCGTAATATTTGGCGGAATGGTTACATTTCAAATCCTTTTTGCGCCCTTGGTTTTTATCAAGCTAGGTATAACTAGTGCGCGACCTTTCATTAGAGCCTTCTTTCCTTTCTACTATCTGTACTTTTCATTTTTCAGTTTCGCTTTTTTAATTTTTTCATTATTGGCGGGTGAGCATATCGAAGCAATTATTGGGGGAGTTTCATTACTAGGCTTTCTAATTTCTCGTCAAGTACTTATGCCAATGGCAAACGCAGCCTCTGATACTGGTCAAAAATCAAAATTCGATATAGTGCACAAAACAACAGTATTAATAAATACTCTGCAATTAGTCGCTTTTTTTATTGCATTATTACGAACATAACACCCTTGTTTTATGTGGTATTTATATTTCCAATTGTAACTCTCTATTACCTAGTTTATGGAGCGCAATTCATAGTGAAAAATTTTATTTAGTCGTCAACGAGCAAAAAAATTGCAAAAGAATGATTCGAGAAGCTGACACTTCGATGTATAAGTAAAAGAAAAGTAAAACTCGATAGTATGCTAATACTAGTAAGTTTTACTCTCTCAATATATTATTAGAGTCGAGATAAACGAAAGGAAAAAATGATGTTAAAGACTATTCCTGAACTATTGCATGAAGCCGCAACAAATGTGCGATGCATCAGTGCAAGCGTCGCAGCAAGTGAATTAAAGGAAAATCATGGCTTGCTGATTGATGTCCGTGAGCCCTCAGAGCACATAGCCAAAGGAGCTGTTGGAGCAATTAATATTCCGCGAGGACTTTTGGAAATGAAACTAATGGAGATCGAGAAAGACCCTCTTCGAGCTATTTATTTGCATTGTGCTACTT
>JBLIKA010000053.1:0-22294 GCA_047637355.1 Glaciecola sp.
TGTTTTTAGAAAAATGGAGCGAGAGCCGAAATCTATAAATCGGTGGGTCTACAGCCGTAACTCGATGATATATATAAGAATGGTGGCCCCTCCCTGACTCGAACAGGGGACCTGACGATTATGAGTCGTATGCTCTAACCAACTGAGCTAAGGGGCCATATTTTAAAACCTTGCGGTCGCTTTTTCTTTCTGAGAGTACAAACAAGCTATTTTGAATTGGGACTTTCTAGCACCAAAGCCAGTCGTTCATGTGAAAAGCGGCGTGAAGTATAAATTTTTTTTTACGTGTTGTCATTAAACAGGTAAAACTTTTTCAAAAAAAGCCGATATAAATCAAAAGTGGTGGTTATATGTACTATCGTAGGTGTCGAGATACGGATAATATACTATCTTACGTATCTGGGCGTGCATAGAGGTGCCTGTTTTGCTATATTTCTATAAGAGATGCATGCTTTAAATTGTTAGGAGTTGTAAATGTCAGACGTACCATATTTAATTAGCGGTCGTAACACGCTAATACATAAATTAAGAAAGCTGGATTTACTTGTTATAAATGGGCGACGAGATCCAGTGTTACTCGTTATGTACAACGATATTGAAATCTATGAAGGTAAAATTCCTGAGAATAAATTGGAAGCAAAGCGGATGGATATGGCAAAGGTTGATATTTCTTCTGCGGACAATTTCAGCGATTATCGTCCCCTGCTGTTTATTCAAACGCTAAATAACAAAGAATATAAAATTGACTACAGTAAAGCCGGAACTGATTTCTTTATTACTGTCCATCAAGACAGTACTTTTTAGTATTAAGTAGATATTCGAATATGATTAAAAGCTCGGTGCGCGGAATATGTGGGTTCGCTATACTGTGTTGTATTTACTTTATCTCGCTATTTTTATTTCATTACTTTGGTATTCCATTACCCCCTGCGCTTATCGGTATTTTTTTACTCCTTATTTTATTCCTATTGTTACCAAAAGTTCCTGTTGCTATCACTCAATCTGCTCGTCCATTGTTAGCTCACATGGGACTATTTTTGCTACCAGCTCTCATTTCAGTGTTGTTGTATGGCGACTTGTTTAAGCAATACTATGTTGCGCTGATGATTGCAGTTTTACTGAGCACTCTGGTTAGTTTAGGTATTACGTTGTGGTTGAGTCAGCGTATTTTGTCAGGGGTGAAAATATCTAGTCAAATAAATCAGTCTATAATAAATGAGTGCAAAAATAATGACGAGTAAGACCTACTTATGATGTCGGCATTACAGCAAATTGTAGTTCAGCTTTCACCATTATGGTCTCAAAATTACGTTTTTATGTTTGCTTGTTTAATTGCAACTTTGGGCGTGTATTTACTGAGTAGAAAGCTGCATTTTTGGCTAAACTATAATCCATTGTTACATCCATTAACCATCAGTACCCTTACTATCGGCATTGGCTTACATTTTGCCGAGATAGATGTGATGGCATTCAAACGCGGCATCACACTATTTGAACTGCTACTAGGGCCAGCAACGGTGGCATTAGCAGTGCCGTTGTACAATCAATTGCCGGTACTTAGACAGCTCGGATTTAGAGTGCTAGCGCCAATACTCATTGGGGGAAGTTTAGCACCTACTATTGCTTGGCTATCTGTTTATTTATTGGAAACGCCACTACAACTTCAAATGACGATGCTGGTAAAGTCTATTACTACCCCTTTAGCAATGGGCACTGCAGACCTGATTGGCGGCACACCCGAACTTGCAGCTGTTATCGTGATACTAACCGGTATTGTTGGTGCAACCTTTGGACCTTGGTTAATTATACTCACCAAAACTGATTCTGAATATGCGCAAGGACTGGCCTTAGGATCCGTAGCTCACGTCATTGGCACATCCAAAGCCTTAAGCATTAGTGAGACCTGCGGTGCTTTTGCTACTCTAGGTCTTTGTCTCAACGGTATATTTACGGCATTGTTGCTACCTATATTGTTTGCATAGCAAGTTGCTGTTAGTGTTGATGGGATCCCTTTATTAGCCGTTATACACTGTTTCCTCGCTGAGTATTATGCTGGCGATTCTAAAGAATTTTTGTGTTAAGCCGCTATAATGATAAGGCGTGAGGCTAGTAAACGCCAACTTAATTTTAGCCGTCTTTTAACTTTTACTAGGCCTATACATGATTTCAGTCCTAATATGTGATGACTCCCTTTTAGCTCGAAAGCAAGTTGCGAAATGTTTACCGCAAGATTGGGATGTAGCAGTTCATTTTGCTAAAAATGGTGAGGAAGCAGTGGCTGCTCTGGTGAAAGGTAAAGGACAGGTTTTGTTGCTCGATCTCAATATGCCTGTTATGGATGGTTATGAAACCTTAAAGGCAATTCAAAAACAGAAATTATTAACAAAAACAATTGTGGTATCTGGTGATATTCAACCAGAGGCGAAAGCGAGAGTATTGGCGCTAGGCGCACTCGACTTTATTCAAAAGCCTGTCAGCTCTGTTGAGCTCGTTGCGGTATTGCGAAAACATAATGTGCTCGCATTAGCCCAAGAAGTTTTGACTCAAGGGCTCGATGAGGCATTACGTGATTGTTATCAAGAGGTCACGAATGTTGCAATGGGACAGGCCGGTGATCACCTGGCCAGAATAATGAATGTTTTCGTTAAACTACCTATTCCAAATGTGAATTTAATTGAAGTTTCTGAATTGCACATGATGCTGTCAGATATTGAATTACACGAACAGACTTCCGGCGTATGCCAAGGCTTTCTCGGTGACGGAATAAGTGGTGAAGCACTTTGCATCTTGAGTGACTCTAGCTTTGGCGATGTGGCGAAAATTCTAAATATTCAAGAAGATGTTGATGACCAATTACAACTCGAAATGCTTATGGATGTTGCCAGTATTCTTATAGGCTCTTGTCTGGCTGGTTTCGCCAAACAGCTTGATATGCAATTTAGACAAGGCCATCCTGTTGTTTTGGGTCAACATCAAAGCGTTGAAGATCTGATTCAAGCGAATAAAAGTAACTGGCGAAGGACGCTAGCGATAGAATTAAGCTATGGTTTGGAAGGGTACAACGTGCAGTGTGATTTAATATTATTGTTCACTGAAGACTCGTTAGATACTTTGAATTCAAAATTAGCCCATTTGCTAGAGGATTAAACAATGAGTAACAGTGCGCTTGACGAGATACTCGAATTTCACTGGATGATGGACATGTTGCAAACAGTCGATGTGGGCATTGTTGTTCTCAATAGTGATTTTGAAATTAAGGTGTGGAATGGCTTCATGGAAGCACACAGTGGAATGTTGCCAAGTGACGTGAGAGACAAAACATTGTTTTCACTGTTTCCTGATATTTCTGAAGAATGGTTTAGGCGTAAAGTAAAAGCGGTGTTTGAGCTTCGTATCCGCGCATTTGTAACATGGGAACAGCGTCCTTATTTATTTAAGTTTAGAAACTTTAGGCCTATCACGGGCACTGAACCTTTTATGTATCAGAATATTTCATTCTCTGCATTAGTGTCTGCTTCGGGTGAGGTTGAGCATGTTTGTATGATGGTTTATGACGTGACTGACGCAGCAGCTGCTAAAAAGCAACTGCTTGCTTTGCAAGTCCAACATAATGAAATGCAGCAGAATAATTAGGATAATACATAGCGTATTTTTGTAAATATTGTTTTGTTGGTCTAATCCTTGCTGTTCTCTTATTACTATTTATAACGTAAGTGTCTATTTGTGCTTGCAGGCTCAACCATTTCTGGTATTAAGTGATGAATCAACTTTCTAAATATTTATTTTTATCAATAGCTATCTGCGCTTTTGCAGGTTGTGGCAGTGATGCAGAGCAGCCTCAAACCCCGAAGGTGTTGGTAAATGCGGGGCAAAATATCGAGGTCAACGAGCAGGTAACTGTCAGCGTAGATGGTATTGCGACCAGCGCCGCTGGTGGTATCACCTACGCTTGGAGTTCGGTTCCAACCTTAGTCTTTGAGCAGGCTGATGCATCTGCTCAAGCAGCAACCTCAACAGTCACTGCACCTAGCGTAACCCAGATAACAGACTATGTACTTACGTTAACCGCAATTGATAGCAATGGAACGACGGGAGTCGACAATATTACGATGAGTGTTAACCCGGTGAATGCGCTCCCTACAGCGGTAATACTTGCTCCTAGTATCGACCTTTATGAAATAGATAGTTATCCAATAGCAACTACAGTAACGCTCGACGCCAGCTTAAGTAGTGACAGCGACCCGCAAACCTCGAATACACCAATATCTGCCTATCTTTGGCAACAAATTGCCGGACCTGATGTGTTAGCTGAAAGTATTTTAACATCAGCTAATTTAATTTTTCAAACCCCTATACTTGCCCAACCTATCGACATTACTATCCGCTTGCAGGTGACCGATCAAGAGGGAGCAATCTCAAGCGTAGATAAAACGCTTCGATTATTGAGTGAGTCTGAAACTATTCCGGAGTTGTCTATTGGGCCAGTTCAAACTGTTTTTTCTGGTGAGCTATTATCATTGAGCGGCCAAGCTTCAAGCACAGCGAGCGGCGCTGAGCCATTTTCAGCACTTTGGTCGTCAGACTCTCTGTTAGCGCCCATTATTGGTGATGCTAATTCAATGAAAACGTTTAGTATTGCTCCGTTGGTTTATCAGCAAACAGAAATTGTTTATCAACTTTCCATCACAGATAGGTACGGGAATCAGCGGAGTAAAATGCAGACATTGTTGGTTGAACCACAAACGCAGACTACTCTCAACGATACAGGCGTTAGCTTAAACGCTAGCAATAATGACAATCTTGTTGCTTATCAAGGAGAATTTGCTGGTCAGGATGCCCACAATGGATACGATCGTATGGCTAGCAGTGGTTTTTCAGATAAAGCAGGTAGGGGAGAGCTTGGATTCGATTTTACGCGTTTAAATCAAAATGGGGATGAGGTTGACCAAAACACAATAGATTGGAGTTGCGTTCGCGACAATATCACGGGATTGATTTGGGAAAATAAGACTGATGTTACCGATGATTTACATGCTGTTGAGCAGATTTTCACCTGGTATTCATTGGCTGAAAACGGAGGGTTTGCAGGTGACGTAAATATGGGTAGTAGTGCTTGTAATCTTTCCTCCGGTAATTGCAATACGCAGGCATTTGTAGATGCCGTAAATGCACAAGGTCTGTGTGGTTTTTTTGATTGGAGGCTACCCAGTCATAGTGAACTTTTGTCGCTTGTTCATTTTGGTAAGTTACAACCCCCATTAATTGAAAACGAATACTTTCCTGATATGGGTACAACGAGCCTTGACTCTCCTCTGTGGTATTGGACCTTTATGCCTAATGTTGATGGTGTCAATGAGAGTGGCTCTCAGAGCGCATGGGCAATTGATTTTGAGTCTGGGGTTGACAACTTTATTAATAAATCAACGCAAGCGCGTATCAAGTTAGTGAGGGCTGGGAGATGACTAAGAACGCGATACTCAATACCGCAGTAATTTGTTTTTTTCTCGGGTTTGTCAATATGGTGAATGCAGAGCAATTCTGTCTGTCTACAGCGCCTGTTAGCGCACCGGAAGAAGAATTCCTGAAGTTCGATAATGGGCAAGTAATGCATTTAAGCACCAATTTAATGTGGATGAGTTGCGCGATAGGACAAACTTGGAACGGCGAAAGCTGCACCGGGGAAGCTGAACCCTATACTTGGAAACAGGCTTTAGAGTTGAGTGTTGGCTATGAATTTAATCTTTCTAGTAATTGGCGTTTGCCAAACATTAAAGAACTGAGCTCTATCACAGAGCGATCATGTGCCAGACCTTCTATTAATATTGAATTGTTTCCAGCCACGCCTCCAGATGATTTTTGGACTTCCACACCATCTATGAATGATGCTGAACGCGCTTGGGTTGTGGCATTTTTTAATAGTAGTAATTCTATTAAAGAGAAAAACAGAACTGTATTTGTTCGGTTAGTGCGAACTGCTTTACCTGCGGAACGGGCGGTAGAATAGAGGCAAACCTGTTTGCCCTTAGTTTTTATACAAAGGAGACTTTGAGTTATTCAGTAGGCAGTCTATTGAATAATTTATACAAACAAGTCTAGTAAATTATTTAGGTAACGCTTGCCCGTCTCAGTAAGCTGCCACGCTTGTTCATTACTTGTAATAAGCTTCAGAGTCTTAGCTTTTTCCAAGTGTTGTAATTCGCTTTTGATTAATTCTCGCCCTGTCGTTTTTGCAAATTGCGATTTAGGGCAAGCTTCCATAATCCGAAATCGATTCATAAAAAACTCGAATGCAAACTCGGCACTTTCAACCTGCGTTATTTTATCCATATAAGCGCGAGTGAAATCCATATAGCCTTTTGGATGCTTTACCTTAACCGTGCGAATAATGCGCAATGCAGATGATTTTTCTGGTGTAGCATGTGAACCGAGAAGAACTGTTTCTACTTTTGTCGATACCTGATTTTGAGGTATACTTATTTTCCCATGTGCGCCACAACCAATGCCAAGATAGTCTCCATATCGCCAATAGTTAAGATTATGCTGACACTGTTGACCTTTTTTTGCGTAGGCTGATATTTCATATTGTTCATAGCCCGCTTCCGTCAATACCTGATGGCCACGCTCTTGAATTTCCCACAAAATATCATCGTCGGGTAATGTCGGCGGTTTTGAATGAAACGCGGTATTAGGTTCAATAGTGAGCTGATACCATGATAAGTGAGGCGGCGCTAGTGCAATGGCTTTTTCTAAATCCAGCATGGCATCGTCAATACTTTGGTTTGGTAATCCATGCATTAAGTCCAAGTTGAAACTACGTAATGCTAAGCGTTTTGCTAGTTGCACAGCGGCGCTAGCTTGCGTCGAATCGTGGATGCGACCGAGTGCTTTCAAATGTCGTTCATCAAAACTTTGAACACCAATCGAAATACGGTTGATTCCGGCTTTTTCAAAACCAATAAATTTTTCGGCTTCAACCGTGCCTGGGTTTGCCTCCATTGTAATTTCAGCATTGGCGGCTAATGGAATTCTTGCTGCAATGCCATCCAATAGTCTTTGCATACCAGCAACGGACAACAAACTAGGTGTGCCACCGCCAATAAAAATACTGGATACTTCACGTAACTCTCCTTTAATGGTAACCAGTGGCAAGTCTTCGGTTAAGTCGTCTAATACGTGGCTAATATATTCAGACTCCGGCAAACCACCTTTCAAATTATGTGAATTGAAATCGCAGTACGGGCACTTTTGGACACACCAAGGAATGTGCACATATAAGCTCAGGGGAGGCAAGCTTGTGAGATTAACGTGATGACTTAACTCAGCACCAAGAGTTGCGGTTGGTGTGCTAGAATTGCCTTCGCTCAACGGCTCAATACTTCCTTCATACGCTGCATTAATTGCACCAGCGCGTTGCCGCGGTGGCTAATTCTATTTTTAATGTTTGATTCTAGTTCAGCTGCACTGCAATTTTGCTCGGGAACCCAAAATATAGGGTCATAACCAAAACCGCCATTGCCGCTGGTTTTTGTACTTATTTCGCCATGCCATTCGCCCTGACATATAATCGGAGTAGGGTCGAGTTCATGTTGCATAAATACAAGTACACACAAAAAGCGAGCTTTACGATTATCTGTTTCGTTTTCCAAAGCCTTGAGCAATTTGTTTATGTTATCACTATCGTTAGCCGTGTCACCTGCATAGCGAGCTGAGTAGATACCAGGAGCACCACCAAGAACATCGACGGCTAAACCGCTATCGTCAGCAATAGCCGGCAGCCTGGTTACTTTTGCCGCGTTACGAGCTTTTATAATTGCGTTTTCAACAAAAGTAGTGCCAGTTTCAGGCACTTCTTTTACATTAAACTCAGACTGCGGTGTTACTTTTATTGAAAAACCATCAAACAGCGTCGAAAATTCAGCGACTTTACCTTTGTTGCCTGTTGCTAAGACGATTTGTTTTATGCTCATCTATGCCTCTTTTGATTTAGGTGAGGAGGGTCTAGTTGTTTTCTTCTTAAACTTGCTCTTAGCTTTTACCTTTTTGCCTTTTCCTTTGCCCGGTGTTTTTACTTTTTGTTTTTTTACTACTTTTGGTGCTTTGTTCTTTGGACGCAAACCATCAATGACTCTGGCTTTAAAGGGCTCTTTGGTATAACGCTCTACCTTGCCTATTTTCTCAAAGTCATGCGCTTCAACAATAGAAATGGCAGTACCTTTGGCGCCAGCGCGTCCGGTGCGTCCAATACGATGTACATACAAGTCTGAACCTCTGGGCATGTCAAAGTTAATAACGTGGCTAATGTCTTGTACGTCAATACCCCTGGCTGCAACGTCGGTTGCGATAAGAATTTTCACATCACCTGCTTTGAAACTCGCTAATGCAGAGTTACGCTTATCTTGAGGCATTTCGCCTTGTAAATAGGTCACGCTGAAATCTTGGCTGAACAAAAAGTCCTTTAGATTGTGCAAGCGTTCGCGCGTTTTGACGAACACAATACACGACTCAATGGTGTTGCGCAGATGATGAACTAATATCGCATTTTTATGGTTTAAATCGTCAGCTAAGTGGTACCACTGAATAATTTTGTTCTTCTCTTTTCTGGAAGGGTCAGCGGAAAGTGTAACTGGGTCTTTCAATAGTTCTTCTGCGAAAAGGCGCACACCTCTTCCTTCTAGAGTTGCAGAAAACAACATACTTTGCTTTCGCCATCTAGCTTCACCGGCAATTTGATGTACGATTGAAGAGAAACCCATGTCTAACATGCGGTCTGCTTCATCTAGAATAAGCGATTCAATATCACGGCAATCAAAACTTTCTTGTTCAATATGTTCAAATAACCTGCCAGGTGTTGCAACCAAAATATCGCAATGGCCAGCGAGTGTTTCACGGTCAGTGCCATAATTAATACCACCAGTAATGACACCGCAGGTTAGATGTGTGTATTTAGTAATTGCTAGTGCTTGTTCGAATACCTGATTAGCCAGTTCTCTTGTGGGTACGAGTATAAGCACCCGTGTTGAGCTGTCGTCCTTGCGCGGGTGATCGAGCAAATATTGGCAAACAGGCAGCAAAAACGCGGCTGTTTTCCCTGTGCCAGTTGGTGCGTCAGCAAGTATATCTTTACCTTCCATTGCATGTGGAATAACCAAGGACTGAATGCTGGTGGGGCGTTCATAGCCCATGTCGTTAATGGCTCGGCAGAGTTCGTCGTCTAAATCTAATTGATCAAACATGAATGACTTTGTTTTGTTGGTATTTGTGCTCATTCTACCTCAAATCGATGATAACGAGTATGCTTGTTTCAATTCAATCACGTATTTTCTCAACTTAGCGGAAATACGCCATTGTACGGCGTAATCTAGGCGCTTTTACATTGACTTAAATAGCGATAATCGATAGGTTATCTATATGACAATCATGACAGCGCAGATAACGTGTATTTAAGCTATTTTGGGTTAACAGACAACCCATTTTCAATTGCTCCTAACCCCGACTACCTTTTCATGAGCCCTAGGCATCGCGAAGCTTTGGCCCATTTAACGTTTGGCTTGAAGGAGTCAGGTGGATTTGTAATGCTAACAGGGGAAGTGGGTACTGGGAAAACCACCGTGTCTCGTAAGCTTTTACAAGATTTATCAGACGATACGCAAACCGCTGTTATTTTAAATCCGACATTGTCAGCCATAGAGTTACTGGCAACAGTTTGTGACGAACTTGGGGTTAAGTATCATGCGAATACTAATTCGCTTAAAGTATTTACAGACAAGATTTTAAATAAGTTGGCAGATAATCACGCTAATGGCATCAACACGGTACTTATTATCGATGAGGCGCAGCACTTGATGCCCGAAGTATTAGAACAACTGCGTTTGTTAACTAATTTAGAAACGACTCGAGAAAAACTATTACAAGTTGTCTTAATCGGTCAACCCGAGTTGCAACAGTTATTGCGCCGAAACGAACTGAGGCAATTAGCTCAGCGAGTGACTGCTCGTTATCACTTATTACCTTTAACTAAGGCTGAGGTTGCATTATACGTTGCTCACAGACTGCAGGTGGCGAATGGTAATCCAAGTATTTTCACATCAACGTCGTTAAGTAGTTTGTTTCAAATCAGCGGAGGTATTCCGCGAGTGATTAATTTGTTATGTGATCGCGCTATGACTCTCGCTTACACACTACAAAAACCGCTTATTACACACCAACTTGTTATTGGCGCTAGTTATCAAGTGTTGGGTGATGACATTGTTCAACAACGACAGCAAGACCGGTGGAAACGAATTTTTGTCGGCTGCTTTGTCATTTCTATAATCCTAGGTTTGGTTGCAGGAGGATTGTATGCTTAAGGTGTTTAATGTAAGCGAGCTGCAGCCAGGCATGTTAGTCAGTAGGGTAGTAAGTCAGCATGGGCCTGTTAAAATCCGAAAAATAGGGATGATCCGCAGTCTCGAAATGGTAAAGGGTTTGACTAACATGGGCGTGACTGAGGTTGAAGTCGATTTGAGCCAGAGCTTGGGTTTGCTTGATACTGACGCAATGGAGCTAGAACTTGAACCTACAGAACAAGCGGTTAAGTTAACACCGACGCAGCAGCTACTGCAAAATGAAAGGAAGTCCGCCAAGGCTAATAATGATGTGAGTCAACAATATCATCGTTCGCTGTTTATGCCTTCTATGGATACCTTGCCGTCATCTTGGGATTTGTATGGTAAGAATATTTCATTATCGCTTTTATTGGTCGTTGGTGGTTTATGTGTAGGTTGGAATATTGCATCTATTCCAGATTGGTTGTCACTGACAAAAAGTAAAGACTACGTGGTGATCGATTATCAACCCATGAATAGATCTACACAAAAGAATCTTGCATTGGATGCAAATAGTCCTGCATCTTCAGCACTATTAAATGAGCTCAGCAAAGCACAAAATGGCACTAATGACCCGAATACAATGACAGAGGATATGCAAGCGAGCACAGCCCCAGAAGGAAAAAGTAGTGCAGGCTTAGCTCAAGCGCAAACTCCGGTTATACCAAAACAGAAAGATCCTATTACTGTCCCTGACGCTGAACCACTTGTGCTGGGATATCTGCCAGAAAATATGCCTAATAAAGAAATTTTAGATAGTTCAGCAGTGAGCGAGGGAGAAAATATATTAAATTTACCTGCGAACACCCAATCAGAAAGCGCGGTGTCGGCTCGATTATTAGCTAAAATCAACAAAGCGATTGCAGAGTTAGATAAGGGCGAGTCCGGCGAGTCAAATTTTCAGAAAAGCACCAGCTACGATGACTTACCTCGAGTGGATCAATTATCGGTAGCTACTCAAACACAAATTCCATCAATGGCATTTAGTGCGCATATGTACTCTTCTGAGAGGCCAGAACGCTGGGTTAGAGTTAATGGGAGGCGTCTAGTTGAAGGTGACTTTATTGCAGAAAACTTGCGGCTAGTGAATATAGAACCGCAAAAAGTTATCTTATCTTTTAAAGATGAAGTGTTTACGATGAACGCCTTGTCTGACTGGTAGTTAAATAATCTCAACTTCAGTGTCTGGAGTTTATTGACACAGACGAAAATAATTTATCAAGAGCTAGTTATTTGGTTGTGTGAGTAAAATAACTAGTTCTTTCTACCTTGGCAGAAAAATGCTTTTGAAAAATTTATCTAAGTTCATACTAAACTCTTCTGGCCTAACGCCTGTTAAAATATAGTCTTCTGATTGGCTCAAATCGACTCTTACGATCTCAGTGTGCAGTTGCGTTTGCATACTATAAAAAATCATCACTATTGGATTCAGCGGTTGCTTGTCATTGCGTTGACTAACAATAGCTAATTTTTGGCTGCTGAGTTGAACCAATGAACCTACTGGGTGCAGGCCAATTGCATTAATAAATTCTTTGACTAACTCACGGTCAAGCGTTTCATCACTCTCTAACTGATGCAGGGCTGCAGTCGCGCTAACAGAGCGCTGATGTTGTCGGTTCGAAATCATTGCGTCATAACAATCTACAATGCCTGCCATCTGAGAATATACACTAATCTCTGAAGCCGTCTTTGCTCTAGGGTAACCACTGCCATTTATTCTTTCATGGTGATTCGCAATAACATCTAGCACAATAGGTGGTGCATCGTCTAAACGCCCGACTACGTCTAAACCAATATCGACATGACTTCTCATTACTTTCCAATCGGTATCATTGAGTTCGCTGGTTTTTTCTAACAGCTCAGTAGGAAGAGAGGCCATACCTATATCCATCAGTAAGCCAGCAATAGTCAAATCTTCAACTTCAGCGTGTGACATCCCTTTTGAATTAGCAAACATAGTGAGTAAGATTGCACAGTTAATAGCGTGTTCTACTAAATATTCATTGGAGTCTTTGAGCATCAATAGACAAGATAGTGCATCGGCATTGTCAAAAACTGAGTCAATAATATTTTGTGATAGGTTGTTCAAGTGGTCGATATTTGGCGTTGAGCCTGAGCGCAGTTCAGATACAAAGTTTTTTTGTACATTTTTTGCTTGTATATATAGCTTATCAGCGTCTTTCAGTGCTTCTTGATGTTGCCCAACATTTATAATGTTTGTTAATTTAGATTCTTTTATTTGTGACTCGATGCCATTATTTTCCACAGCCGTGCTAGATACTACATTATAATTTTCAGGGTGAGCAGACCGAGCCGCTAGATGATTTTCTACTATTTTATCATCGGTTTGATTGTTAGGAGCTATGCTCTTGCCAAAATCTACCTCAACTTCTAATATACCCTTGTTCTCTAGTGCAACGAGAATAGCTTGAGATTTTACCAATCCTTTACTTTTTATTCGGACATTGCCATTTTGCTTTACTACGCTTTCGACATACATGCCGATGGTTAGCTCAGTTATATGGATTTTTTTTATCATTATTATTGTCCTGACTTTAGTGACAAAGAGAATGGCCTAAATTGTTGTTCGTAAACCATTATATACACTAAACCCTTTATCTAGCGTATATACTTTTGCCAAAAGGACGTATTGGAATTGATATAAAAGTATAAAAATAGCCTACAACCAAGCGGCTCTTTTAACCTCAAAATTGCTAATGCTTGTATCTAACTCAAGGGTTTGCCCAATTGCATCTAAGCCTTTTATCATATTTTGTTTATGGTGTTCTGCTATATCGAAGGTATATGTTTTTTCACCAACCGTTACACTTTGTTCTGGAAGGTTAACGAAAAATATGATGTCTGGATTATCCGAAACTTCCGCAAATAACGCATCCATATCTTTGCTTGGAAGTACAATGGGAAGAAGTTGATTATTAATACAGTTGCTATAAAAAATATCCGCATAGCTAGTTGCAATAATGCATCCAAAACCAAAATCAGCTAGAGCCCAAGGAGCATGTTCACGGCTTGAACCACAACCAAAGTTTTCACGCGCTAATAGAATGTTAGCGCCTTTGTGTTCTGATTTAGTCAATGGAAACTCAGGGTTTACTTCTTGTTCATGTAAGTCTAAATAGCGCCAATCATGAAAGAGGTGCTTACCATAGCCTGAACGAGTTACACCAGTCAAAAACTGCTTAGGGATTATTTGGTCAGTGTCTATGTTAGCTTGGTCTAGTGGTGCGGCCCTGCCTGTTAATTCCGTAAATCCTGTCATTTTATTCTCCAAATTGTCTTGAATCAGCAAAACTGCCAGTTAAGGCGGCGGCAACAGCCATTTCAGGGCTCACCAAATGAGTTCTTGAACCACGACCTTGGCGACCTTCAAAATTTCGATTACTAGTGGAAGCACAGCGGTCTCCTGGTTGCAGGACATCGTCATTCATGCCCAAGCACATAGAACAACCTGGTAACCGCCACTCAAAACCAGCTTCTTTAAAAATTATATCTAATGCTTCTTTTTCCGCTTGTTCTTTAACTTCAACAGAACCAGGAACGACAATAGCGGTAACGTCACTTTTCACTTTCCCTAATGCAGCAACTTTTGCTGCTGCTCTTAAATCTTCGATGCGACTGTTGGTACAGGAACCAATAAAAACATGAGATATCTTTACATTGTCCCATGTTTGACCCGCCTCAAGTCCCATATACTTGAGTGCTTTAATGGCGGATTCTTTTTCGATAGGGTCGTCAAAATCATCAGGTGAAGGGATAGCTTGGTTAATACCAATAACTTGTCCTGGGTTAGTTCCCCAAGTAATTTGTGGTTGAATATCTTTGGCTTGCAGAGTAACTTCGGTGTCGAATATAGCGTCGGCATCTGTTGTTAATGATTGCCAATATCGAACAGCGTCATTCCAGTGCTGTTTGGTTGGTGCAAATTCTTTATCTTTCAGGTAATCGATAGTTTTTTGGTCAGGTGCAATTAAGCCTGCCTTCGCACCAGCTTCAATACTCATATTGCATATGGTCATGCGTTGTTCCATCGATAAGTCGCTGATAGCTTCGCCGCAATATTCAATAACGTATCCAGTCGCGCCAGCGTGGCCAATTTTTCCTATAATTGCCAATATAATATCTTTTGCTGTAACTCCGATCGATAACTTACCTGCAACCTCAATTTTCATGCTCTTAGCTTTGCTTTGTTTCAATGTTTGAGAGGCTAATACATGTTCAACTTGTGACGTACCTATACCAAATGCAAGTGCGCCAAAAGCGCCGTGAGTTGCGGTATGGCTATCGCCACAAACAACTGTCATGCCCGGTTGAATTAAGCCAAGTTGAGGGCCAATGACATGCACAATCCCCTGGTTCTTGTGACCTACGGGATAGAGTTGGATTTTGTGCTGTGCACAGTTGTCTGCTAACGTTTGTAGTTGTAATTTATTTTGCGGACCACATGCATCAAGGGCAAGAGAACGCGTAGATATACTATGGTCCATAGTGCCAAAAGTAAGGTCTGGACGACGCACTTTACGATTATTCTCATTCAACCCTGCAAAGGCCTGAGGTGTGGTGACTTCGTGAATGAGATGACGGTCAATATACAATAAGGTATCTTCGCCTAGTTGTTCTACGATGTGTGCGTTCCACACTTTGTCATAAAGGGTTTGAGCCATGATTTTTCCTTACTTCCAAGTTACGAGATTTGTTGTAAAATATAAGTGCCTACATCTGCAGTAGAGCGGGCATTGTTGCGTTCCAGCTTTGGCATTAATTCTGCAGTTAAGACGCCATCTTCAAGTGTTTTAACAACGGCAGCATCAATCGCATCTGCGGCGTCAACTTCACCTAGGCTATATCGCAGCATCATTGATGCTGACAAAATTTGAGCGATTGGGTTTGCAATACCTTTGCCTGCAATATCAGGAGCAGAGCCGCCGGCTGGTTCATACATACCAAAGCCCTCGCCATTGATACTCGCGGATGGCAATAAACCCATTGATCCTGTTAGCATTGCACATTCGTCACTAATAATATCGCCAAATAAGTTTGAACATAACATGACGTCAAATTGCGCAGGATCGCATATTAGCTGCATCGTCGCATTGTCAATGTAAATGTGTTCAAGCGTAACTTGTGGGTAATCTTTTGCGACTTCCTCAACCACTTCACGCCATAAACGGCTGCACACAAGCACATTAGCTTTATCTACAGAGGTAACCTTTTTCCCGCGTTTCATTGCCGCTTCAAATGCACTGATAGCGATACGCCGAATTTCACGCTTTGAATAACGCATGGTATCGAAAGCGAACTGTTCTTCACCTTCCCCTTCAAGCCCTTTGGGCTGGCCAAAGTAAATGCCGGAGGTAAGTTCGCGAATAACTAAAACGTCTACGCCTGATTGTGCGATGTCGCTGCGCAATGGAGATAAATGTGCAAGTCCTGCATAAATTTTCGCTGGACGTAAATTACTAAATAAATCGAAGTGGCTTCTCAACTTCAGTAAAGCGGCGCGCTCAGGGCGCAACTCCAAGGGCAGGCTGTCCCATTTAGGGCCGCCAATTGAACCGAACAAAATAGCATCAGCTTGTTCGCAACCTTCAAGAGTTGCCTTAGGCAGTGCTTCACCGTGATGATCAATTGCAAAGCCGCCTACAGGGTAGGTTGTGCGCTCTAGTGTAATATCAAATTTGTGGCATACCGCGTCTAAAACGCGATTTGCCTGTTCCATTACTTCCGGCCCTATACCATCCCCCGGTAAAACTGCAATGTGATATGTGGCCATTCTAAACTCCGGTAATATTTTCTTGTTGTTGTTTTTGTTCGTCAATTTGGTCAGCAAGGTAAGTATTATTTAATACAAAAATTAATGCGCGAACACCTGACTCAACGATGTCAGTCGCTAGGCCAATGCCGTTGAACCGTCGGCCATTATACTCAGCGACCACACTAACTTGAGCGAGTGCATCTGCACCTTCACCTTTGGAATCCAATTTAAAATCGACAATATCAATTTTATGATCTTTCACTACCTTCATAATAGCATTATATGCGGCATCAACAGGACCATTTCCGACCGCCGATTCGGTTATACTTTGGTCGCCCACTGTCAGGCGGACTGTGGCGCTAGGGATGATGTTACGACCTGAGTTAGCCTGTAAATAATCTAATTGATAATGCGCATGGTCATGTTTTTGCTGGTCGAAAAAGAGAAGCGCTTCTAAGTCATAATCAAAGACTTGTCCTTTTTTGTCCGCTAAGCGCAAGAATGCATCGTAAATAGCGTCCAAGTCATATTCATCTGTTCGATAGCCAAGTTCACCTAAACGATGTTTAATAACGTGTCGACCCGATCGAGAGGTTAAATTAAGTTTGTTTTTATTAATCCCAACGCTCTCTGGCGTCATTATTTCGTAGGTGTTTTGGCCTTTTAATACGCCATCTTGATGAATGCCTGACGAGTGACTAAATGCATTCGCACCCACAATTGCTTTGTTCGCTTGTACTGGCATATTGCATAGGTTGCTAACCAACTTTGAGGCTTTATGAATTTCTGGCGACTGGATATTGGTGGATAAACCGAGCATGGCATAGCGGGTTTGCAGGATCATCGCAATTTCTTCAAGCGAACAATTACCTGCTCTTTCACCAATACCATTGACGGTGCACTCAACTTGGCGAGCACCTTGTTCGACAGCTGCTAACGAGTTCGCAACGGCTAGACCTAAATCGTTATGACAATGCACGGATATGATCGCTTTATCTATATTAGGAACACGATTAAATAGGTTTTTAATAATACCACCAAACTCGGTTGGTGTTGTGTAGCCAACGGTATCAGGAATGTTAACGGTGGTTGCACCAGCGTTGATTGCAGCTTCAACCATGCGGCACAAGTAGTCAATATGCGTTCGACCGGCATCTTCACAGCTGAACTCTACGTCGCTGGTATACTTGCGCGCATGTTTAATAGCGTTAACCGCCATTTCAACTACTTCATCCTGTGATTTGCGCAGTTTTGTATTCACATGAATATCAGATGTTGCGATAAAAGTATGAATGCGAAAATGGTCAGCGACACTGAGTGCTTGCCCACAGGCATCAATATCTTTTTCTAGTGCTCTTGATAGGCCACAAACAGTCGAGTTTTTGATTTCCTTTGCAATTAACTGAACGGCTTTAAAGTCACCGGGCGATGAAACTGGAAAACCAGCCTCTATTATGTCAACGCCGAGTTTTTCGAGCATCAGCGCAATTTGTAGCTTATCTTTTACATTGAGGCTCGCTGGTAGTGCTTGCTCTCCATCACGCAACGTGGTGTCAAAAATAATGACTTGCTGATTGCTCTGCTTAACTCTAGTCATGTTATTTGCCTTTTATTCATTTGACCGTTGTTTGTTAGCGCGACATTAGCGCCGCATTTGTTCGAAGGTGATCTGTATTTTCTTAGGGCATAAAACAAAAAACCCGTGCTTGGCACGGGTTTTTTATGTGTATTTGCTATAAAATTTACCCGTGCAATGAATTCGCCAAGAGTAATAGCAGCAGCATAGAAATCAAAGGATATTGGTTTTTTAATGATAAAATTTTCATATCTGCCCCTTTTTTAAGATCTTTCTTTCGATAGCTTAACTTTACTGCGCTAAACAAGTTGGGTCAACAGTTCAATGCAATATAAACAGACCTTTTACCTAACTTATTTCTATAAGTTAGGTTTTTTAAGTCTGGCCTTCATTTCTCTTCGACGAGCATGCAATAGTGGCTCGGTATAACCGGAAGGCTGTTCTTTACCTAAAAAGATAAGATCCTTGGCAGCTTGAAAACCAATTGAATTAGCTAAGTCGGGCAGCATCGGAATATATTCAGCATCATCTTCATTTTGACTATCGACCAAAACGGCCATTCGTTGCAATGACTCATTAACTTGCTGGGTAGTAACGATGCCATGTTCAAGCCAATTCGCGATATGTTGACTGCTGATCCGCAAAGTCGCTCTGTCCTCCATTAAACCGACACCGTTTATATCGGGTACTTTTGAACAACCAATACCTTGGTGAACCCACCGCACTACGTATCCCAAAATACCTTGCACGTTGTTATCAATTTCTCGTGTGATTTCTGTTGAACTTAATTCTACATTTTCTGACATTAAAGGGATTTCTAGTATGCTGTCGATGAAGGTCAAGTGAGCGTTTTTGTTGTCGTTTATTATACTTTTCTGTTGTTCAAAGACGTTAATTTGATGGTAATGTAATGCATGTAACGTTGCTGCAGTAGGAGAGGGGACCCAAGCCGTATTTGCGCCAGCTTGTGGATGTCCGATTTTAACCGTCATCATGTTGGCCATTTGTTCTGGAATGGGCCACATGCCTTTACCAATTTGAGCTCTACCAGATAGACCAAATTTCAGTCCTGTGGCTACGTTAGCTAATTCGTAAGCATTGAGCCAAGGGCGAGCTTTTATTTCAGCTTTAGGTGCAAAGGGTCCTTTGAGCATAGACGTATGGATTTCATCACCAGTGCGGTCTAAAAAGCCAGTATTAATGAACACGACACGGTCATTCGCAGCTTGGATACAAGCAGCCAAATTGAGACTTGTTCTGCGTTCTTCATCCATAATTCCTATTTTTATCGTGTTCTTGGGCAGATCAAGTACCTGTTCTACATCGCCGAACAATTGATTCGTAAAGGCAACTTCATCCGGGCCATGCATTTTGGGTTTTACAATATAAATACTGTTTTCTTTCGCATTTTTGAACGGACTATTGTTAAGCAAATCATGTTTGGCAATAAGTGATGTAATCATCGCGTCCATTATTCCTTCAGGTATTTCCTCACCTTCAAATAAAATTGCGCTATTGGTCATTAGATGTCCGACATTGCGAATAAACATAAGGCTTCGACCAGAAAGTGTAATGCTTTGATTTTTCAATGACCGATACTCACGGTCAGGGTTCATGCTTCGAGTAAAAGTGTTATCTCCTTTGTGAAGTTGAATCTGCAGAGTTCCTTGCATCAATCCTAACCAGTTTTGATAAACCAGTGTTTTGTCTTCAGCATCAACGGCTGCGACGCTATCTTCACAATCCATAATCGTGGTTAACGCGGATTCTAGTAATATGTCTTTTATTGTCGCTGGATCTGTTTTTCCGATTGGGTGGCTGTTATCAAACTGTATTTCAGCGTGCAAGCCGTTATGACACACTAATATTGCATGCGGATTCTCTAACGTTCCTTGAAGGCCAATCAACTGATTTGAGTCTTGTAATGTTGTGGTAGTGTCATCAGCCAGTGTAACTAATAAGCAGGTGTCATTAAGTTGGTAATTTTTGCTCCCTACGTGGCTGCCGGTGGTCAAGGGTAATATAGTGTCTAAATACGCTCTCGCTCTTATAATCACTTTTTTGCCACGAATGGGATTGTATTGGCCCATTGCTTCTGCGCCATCTTTATCTGAAATAACATCGGTGCCATACAATGCATCATAAAGACTACCCCAGCGGGCATTAACTGCGTTTATTGCATATCTTGCGTTGTTAATTGGTACAACAAGTTGAGGGCCAGCCATGGTGGCTATTTCAGCATCGACATGTTGCGTTGCTATTGGACTAGGTTCAGGTGCTGCTTGCAAATAACCGATGGTACTTAAAAATGATTTGTATTCGCTAGGTGATGCTTTTGGCTCATTTTGATGAAAGCTATTGATTTGTTGTTGGAACTTTTCACGTTCGCTTAACAACGCTTTGTTGAGTGGCATTAAATTTTCAAGGATTTGTTCAAAACCTTGCCAAAACGCAGCAGACTCTGTTTGAGAATTTGGCAGCGCACTTGATTCTACAAAATCAAGTAAATCGCTAGAGACTGATAATTTGCCTTTAGTCACATATCCTTCTGCAGCAGTCTGCATCGCAGATAGAGTGGTTTGCTCATTGGCTTTTGACTCTCTGGCATCGTTTGTACCAGATGGACTTGTCGTCTTTCCTGAAACCGTTGACATTGGCATACTCCGTTGTTTTCTTTTATACAGTTTAGGGAATATGACGACAGTTTTTTAGTTTATGTACTATATGTTTGTTATTGATACTGTGAATGTATGTGCCGTCAATATATCTATTAAGGCTGGACCTCACTATTCATCGCGTTTGCTACTTCCGTAATGAGTCTTCTTAACCAAATGTGACCTGCATCGTGGTGTAATAATGCACTCCAAGCCATCTTTAATGCAATGGGTGGGATGTCGAACGGAGGCTCGACAACGGTAATACTTGGGTCATCTTTAAATATTTTGGCCGCTTTACTGGGTAATGTTGCTATCAGGTTTTGTGTTTTGGTTAATTGCAGCGCTGCATGATAGTGACGTGTAAACACACGGATATCCCGTTGTTTTCCCAATTTAGTTAGCTCCGCATCTACCCAACCGAGCTTTTGAACTTCGTTAGGATCAATACCAACGCCGACACCAAAGCCAGTTTTACTCACCCAAATATGTTGCGCTTTTAAATATGCAGCCAGATCTAGATTATCTTTCATGGGGTGACCACTGCCGATAACGCATGAAAATGTATCATACCAAATAACTTTTTGATGAAACGACAGTGGCAGTTCTTCGAAGCGATTTATCGCCATGTCGACCTTACCTTGCTCTACATCGTGAAACGTTACATCACTCGGTGTTATTAGATCTAAAGTAATATTAGGTGCTAAAACGGCAAGTCTGCCGATGAGTTCTAGTAGTAATGTCGATTCAGCATAATCGCTCGTCATAATTCTGAAGGTACGGACACTTGTCTTTGGACTAAATTCAATCTCAGGTTGAATACATGACTCTAATTTACTGAGCACGTCACGAATAATCGGCTGCAACTCAAGCGCTCGTTTTGTTGGAGTCATGCCATCACTGGTTCTAACTAACAATGGATCCTTGAATAGATCTCGTAGACGCTTCAATCCATTGCTCATGGCTGGTTGAGTTATACTAAGTTGGTTAGCCGCTTTGGTAACGCTGCCTTCTCTCAATAAAACGTCTAAGTAAACTAATAGGTTTAGGTCGACTTTTGCGATATTCAAGATGTTAGTTCCAATGTCTGTGGTATCAAAAGAGGGTGAAAATTCAGCAATCAAAATTACGTTGTGAAGTTCATTCACGATATTTATAGTGAATTCTAACCGATTATATAACCACAAACGACAAAAGATTGATAATACCTTGGTAGCTCAAGCTTAATTAATTGGATTTATACTATTAATTTTTAATATCTAAAGACAAAAAAACGCCCCGGAGGGCGCTGAACAAGAGTCGGTTTTTGTTCGATATTAACATTGCGTCATATCAAATCCGACGTTAATGCATATTATTAAGCAACAGTATCAAACTGGTTCATGGTATTATCTTCGCCAGAGGCTTTTAATGCTTGTTCCCCAGAAAAATACTCTTTATGAGTATCGCCTAAGTCAGAGCCGGCCATTGCCTGATGCTTAACGCAAGCTAAACCCTGGCGAAGCTCCTGGCGCTGAACACCCTTAACATAAGCGAGCATTCCTTCTTCGCCAAAATAACCTTTTGCTAAGTTGTCAGTGGAAAGAGCCGCTGTATGGTAAGTTGGTAACGTAATCAAGTGATGGAAAATACCGGCTTCACGCGCCGCATCAGCTTGGAATGTGCGTATCTTTTCGTCAGCTTCAAGCGCAATTTCAGTACTATCATAGCTTGATGACATCAATGCAGCACGGTCATAAGTAAGGACGTCTTTGCCTTCTTCTACCCATGTATCAAATACTTGTTGGCGGAAACTCAAGGTCCAGTTAAAGGACGGACTATTGTTGTAAACGAGCTTGGCTGAAGGAGCGACTTCACGGATTGCGCGGACCATGTCGCCAATTTGACCAACGTGTGGCTTCTCTGTTTCAATCCACAACAAGTCGGC
>JBLIKA010000054.1:0-22111 GCA_047637355.1 Glaciecola sp.
TCTTGTTGTATAAATTCTGAGGAAACATCAATATCCATGCGTTTGAATAGGCGCGAAATTTGCTCACGGAATTGACTTGGCGATACCAGAGTAGAAATCTCGAATGTAATTATTTTGCTTGGCAGAAATAGATTTAAAAAGTTAAATTTTGTTTTTTCATCTAACAGTCTGCTCTGCACATCGTCTGCACTAGCAAGTGCCATCCCGGAGAAAATATCGACCTCCTGTGGAGTAAAGTTGGTCAGTGTTAGCTTGTACGCATAGCGCTTTTTTGCAAGTGATATTTGTGTCTGGACGTCTAGTTCTGTAGGCTCTTGTAGCGATTGTAACTCATCCGTCATTGCTCTGGAGGTTATATCTGGTGATGCAATAATCCGCAACTCGTTAGCACTCACATGAGTAGAATAAATGCTAATGAGCATAACCAAAAAACTGACGACTTTATTCATTTACTTCCTCAACCAATCTAAATCCAGTGATATGTGACCTAACTGTCTTCTTTAAAAAATCATTTACTGAAATCACTAACTCGCTTTTATCATTCAACCACGAACCGCCTTTCACTACGGCTAAATCGCATCGGGGTTGCAAGGTAGAGTGCGATGCTTTTGATATAGAAGGCTGTGGACAAGTCGATGTCCACTCTTGCACGTTGCCATGCATATCAAATAACAGCCAATTATTTGGGGCGAAGCTTCTCACCGGCATGGTTGTGTTGATGCTATTTCCATCGCCAACATTACAGTTTTTACAATGCGCTTTATTAACTTGCATTGTTGGCCCCCAACTGTATTTTTTGGGCGCATTTTTTACCGAACCCGACGCTGCAAATTCCCACTCAACTCTAGTAGGTAGTCGCAAACGAGTCCCCGTTTGGTCCGATAACCAAGGAATAAACTGTTCGTTAACGTCAAACCAACTGACATTAATAACCGGATAGTCAGATAAAGAGAAAGTACGGTATCGAGAGTCAGTTGATACGGTCTTTGAGGTTGCACATTTTCCAGCATCAACACAGGCACCGTATAACTGATTAGTCACCTCAAATGACATTATACGAATTCGAGGATAGGCTACTGGCGTCGAATTAAGCTCTAAGGCCTTCGATATTTTTGGTAATAATATAAATTCAACAGCAATACCATCGGCTACCGTTTTCTCGGTGTTACCGATGAAATAACGAGTGTCTGACAATTCAAGACGCTCGCTGATAATGTGAGTACTGGTTGTGATATGAATTTTCTTCGCCACTGTTTGGTAACCGTTTTTACTCACTCGCAACCAATACTCACCTTGTTTTATATTGTCATTACTGACTGGGATCCCTTGCATAGATTGCAGCACAACGGCGGCGTCTTTGGGTTGTATCTGCAAAATCACTTCTGTATTGCCGGCCGTTATATCTAAACCAATGCTCTTTTCAATTTGAATTTCGGATATGTCGTTAACTACGTTGTCTTTGCTTTTAGTGCGCAATCGAGCGTCGTTTGTTGTTAAACCAATAAATAGTTGTTGTTTCATTGTGTTTTTGTCGATTACAGTTAATTTTGAATTACCAGCAAGTGAGTCGCCCGTTTTATCAGACTGCAACCACCAAGGTAGAAGTAACCCGCAAGCAATGATGAACGCGGCAGAGAGAAAACGTCCTCGCGGGGCTCTTCTACCTATTTGGGGAGTTGGTGCGTTTTTACTGTGTTGATCTAATCGTTTGTGTTCAATAAGACTGACTAACTCTTGCGCCGGTTTATTCAGCGTGGCTTTGCCAAGCGCTATCAGATTTTGCTTAGCTTTATCTGTAAAGCTGCCATCTTGGTTCAAGTTGGCATATTGTATCGCTTCATTGACTTGTTCTATCCACAAAAAAAATGCGGCGGCTTTATTGTTTTGCCGGGCTAATTGTGACTGGATTTGCGCAACGTACTGAACTAACCATTCAACAGAGTATTGTTGGTGCAATTCTGCTTTGGCTAATAATGCTAATCTATTAAAATGAAAATCATTAATTTCACCGTCTTTTAAAAGGGTGTTATGAATACTCAGTCTGAGGGCTTCAATATTATTACTAGCCGTTGCATGATTTTCCCATATCCGTGTTGCTTCGGGATCATTATTTTTAGCATAGCCGTTGATTTGACCATCTAATCTTTTAAGAAGGTCAGTAATCGTCGCCGCCATATACTTAGCAGATGAAGGTCGTTGCTCTGGCTCTGTCGACAATCCAAGCTCAATAACGTGACTAACTTCCGCATCTATCTTCGGATTAACAATATTAACAGGCTGTTTTATTTCACTGTACTGCACGCCAGTTAAACACCGATACATTAAAGCTGAAACCGCATAAATATCGCTCTTCGCAGTGGTATTTTGTACATCTACTAACTGTTCTGGACTGGCGTAATATAAGCTACCAAGGCCATTTTTTATATCAATCCTAGCCGTTTTGGCTTGTGGTATTGCATCAGATATAGAAATACCAAAATCAGCGATTTGAACTTGGTCATTGTCATCTAATAAAATATTTGCCGGCTTGATATCAAGATGAACAAGCCCTGCCTTATGAATGTCACAGAGTCCGGTTAATATTTGCTGTGCAATGAGAAGCGTTTTATTGATGCTTAGTTTGTTTTGTAAACCCAACAAGTCTGCTAGTGAGCGCTTATAATAAGGCATCACGATATAAGGATGCATAGCATTAGTAAAATCAAATTCCATAAACGAAACCACGTGCGCAGACGACGATAATTGATGGAGGATCTTACTTTCATTGATGAAATCTGCTTTGCTATTTGGTGCTTTGTGTCGCGAGGAATTTGCGCCACTGCTTTCATTGTCGGCTACCTCGCAATCAAATACTTTGATAGCAAGTTGTATAGATAAATTAGGATCTTGAGCAAGGTAAACCTTACTGGTTGCGCCCTGCGCAATCAGTCTATTCACCTTGTATTTTCCGATATTTTTTAACAAAAATTCAGTCCTAAATATATTCTATGCAGCTTTAGTTACAATTGAGGTTTCATAATACAATTATAGTTACGTTCAATAATGTTGCTATAAAATAGTAATAAAATGTGCGGTACAAGCTCTTCAAAGCCACGTTTCAGAGGATAGGTAGGCCTAGGCCACTACTACAGCAGTTCTAGCTGAGCACGTTCACTTTAATACCATTTACCCTCATCTTCATTGACTACTATTGTTTACTTCGAATCTGTTACGAATAGCATCTATAATTTTCTGCAATTATTGCGCCTACTTTTTACATTGAGCAGCAACTTAATAAAATTGGTAACTACAGAGGCTATACTTTTATTTTGAGTGAATATGGCAATAGGAAAACTGGTCAATTTATTAGTAAAATCACCAGCCGTATTGAACTGATTTTAAGGCCGTTATGGGTGGGTCAAAAGGTTCATAACCGTTGCTATGTCTATCATCAACGCCATTCCATGCATTCCCCTGTTTATTAGGTTTTTCCAATTGCACCATTTTGAAATCAAGTCTCTGAGGTATACTGGTATTTGGGAGTTCAGTGTATGGCCATTGTGGTTGTCGGACACCGTTTTGATTCAATTGCTTACTGAGCCAAGGGAAGTGTTGATATCTTGTCACGTTATGCATTCTAATCGACTGTAATGTGGCAATTAACTGACGTTTGTTTGCGGGTTCTGTCATAAATTGTTGATAACCGTTAAGCTGACCGCTAACTACCACAACATTATCTTTACTATTATCATGTTCAATAAAAAATCGAGTGATGACAAAAATCAAAGTCACACAAATAATGCTAAGCTCAATTGCGAAGAATAAGTTGTTCTTGTTCAATCGCAATTGCGATATAAATAATGTTGAGCGCTGATTTGTATTTGTCAAAGGAGTAAACTTAGTCACGAATATACTACGTTTTAGCGTTTATTTTGGACTCAAACGCAAGTAACCATTCGCTGTCCATTATGCTTAAAGCTAAATCGAAATCTTTAAATCTTTTTTGCAGAGTCAATGCCTGTGTTACCTCTGTGTCCATCGGCATCGCAACCACTAATTTTTGCTTGTTGTTGAGGTCGTTAATCTGGGTTTCCTGTAAGTATTGGTCATAGAGCTTGCCCTTAAAATAAAATATATATTGAATGTCTGCGGGTTGCTTTTTCTCTTCAGCACTTTGTATCGTCGAGCTTGATTCAGTTAATACAAATTCTGGCACCATAGTTGAAGTTTCATGCGTAACCTTTTCGGTCGATTCAGGCACTCCAATAGAGAGCAATGCTACCAAAAGTAAAGAAAAGAAAGCCATTGACAGAGCCAGAGCAACTTCAGTCATCGCCTGTGTACTTTGATCCTGTAAGTTAATTGATTGCATCTCGCTATCCTTCAAATAATACAAAACTAACAATATATACAGATATATATGAAACGGTTTGACAGATTATTTACTCACATTTGACGTGATGCTTGAAAATAAGCGCAAATAACGACAATATTGGTCCATTACGTTTTACTCTGCCGTTTATAGGTTTAGACGACTGCAGCCATTTATTTAAAGTATATTAAGGAAAGTATAATGATAAAAAGGCCTACAAGACCATTTCAAAAAATCTCGCTATATGTTGCGGCTTCGATTTTAGGATTAACGAATTTTAGTGCTAGTGCACTAAGCACAGATGAGGATAAGTCAGCACAAACTCATTTTTCATCAACTACCTCCGTTTTAGATTACGCGGATGTCTTTGAACTAGAATACGCGGCCTCCCCTACATTTCATCCAAGTAAAGAAATGCTCGTTTATGAGCGCCGTTCCATGGACATCATGAACGACCGCAGCAAAATTCAGCTTTGGACTTATGATTTAAAAACGCAACAACACCTGCCTTTATTAGCAGATGGTAATAGCTATTCTGCGCCCAGTTTTTCAGCAGATGGTGAGCGACTCGCGTATTTGTCAGCACAAGATGGCAAATCACAAATTTTCGTAAGATGGATGGAAACGAGCCGAACAGCTAAGCTAAGCAGCTTGCATTCTAATCCGTCAAACTTAACGTGGTCGCCTGATGGGCAATCTATAGCGTTTACTATGTTTACACAAACGCAAGCTAACAGCCTATTTAAGGAAATGCCCAAAATGCCTAAAGATGCTAACTGGGCAGGTACGGCAAAGTATATTGATACCACGCAATACAGGAGTGATGGCGCTGGTTTCAACAGTCCAGGTTTTCAGCAAGTTTATGTAATTTCTGCTGAAGGCGGCACACCACGCCAAGTTACCATAGATAAATTTAACCACGGTGGGCAACTCAGTTGGTCAACCGATAGCAAAACACTATTTTTCTCGGCAAATCGCGATGAAAATTGGGCGTTATTGCCTTATGAGAGCAATATATACCGGGTTGATGTGGCGACGGGCAAGATTAAATCTGTTACCGATGTAACAGGACCAGAGTCTGCTCCGTTGATTAGCCCTAACGGTAAATATATCGCTTATGAATGGGTCAATGATAGAAAGCTGTCATATCAAGTTAACCAAATCATGCTCCAAGCCCTTAATTCTGAAAAACCGGCCACATCATTGACACCAGCATTGGATCGTCAAATTGGTTCAGTGCAATGGGCGAAAAATAGTAAAGGGCTTTATTTTAGTTACCTTGATGAAGGTGAAACTAAGCTTGCCTATGTCAGTGTTAGTGGAAAAATAAAGGAACTTCCAGCAAGGTTGGGTAGTCAAGCATTAGGCCGACCTTATACCTCTGGCGAATTCGATGTGTCAGCAAAGGGGGAAATTGTATATACCATAAACGATAGTCAACGCCCCGCCGATCTAGCTTTAATGAGCAGCGATAAGCGCCCAAAACGTCTTACTTCATTGAATGAAGATGCACTAGCCCATTTAACCTTAGCAAAAGTAGAATCTATTGATGTTGTCTCCTCGGTAGACCAACGAAATATTGATGCTTGGATTGCTTATCCGCCAAACTTTGATGCCAGCAAAAAATACCCATTGATTATAGAGATCCATGGGGGTCCTCACGCTGCTTATACTGAAACATTCAGTATGGAAGTGCAGCTTATGGCCGCAAAAGGCTATGTTGTTGTTTGGTCTAACCCAAGGGGGAGCTCTTCGTATGGCGAAGATTTTGCTAATCTAATTCACCATAATTATCCTTCCGAGGACTACAATGACTTGATGGATGTTGTCGATGCTGCCGTTGTGAAAGGTTTCATTGATGATAGAAATCTATTTATCACCGGCGGCTCTGGTGGTGGCGTGTTAACAGCATGGAGTATCGGTAAAACCAACCGTTTTGCTGCTGCCGTTGTTGCTAAGCCAGTAATCAATTGGATGAGCTTTGCATTAACCGCAGATGCTTACCCCTACTTCACTCAATATTGGATGGAAGATATGCCTTGGAATATCAGCGATAAGTTATGGAAACGCTCACCTCTATCGTTAGTAGGAAACGTCACAACACCAACGATGCTATTGACTGGTGAAGATGATTACAGAACACCAATAAGTGAAACAGAGCAATATTACCAAGCGTTGCGTTTACGCCAGATTGATTCAGCGATGGTGCGCATCCCAGGTGCGTCGCATGGCATTGCATCACGCCCAAGTCACCTGATTCAAAAGGTCGGTAACATTATTGCTTGGTTTGAAAAGTATAAAAGTAAGTAATATTTTGTTTTAGAAATGGTTGAAAATTGCTAATTGCATGTATAGCCTCGCAGTTAGCAATTAGCCAGCAGCATTGTCACGCAAATAGGCTTTGCGTTTAGGTCTTATTTGTGACGGTTATCTTTGTTACTAAATACCGACACTGCCATTGCAGCAGCCATTGCGCTAGATGTTGTAATAAAACAGCCCCAGGCCCAATCAATTAATGCTATTTTCAGCGACCAATTTGCCAAGATCGCATAGTTTGTCAGATTATATGCGCCATAGGCTGCTAAACCCAAAATAAAGCCTCTAAACGCAACAACAATTATAGCCTTAGAGGTTTCTAGTTCAGCATTGGCTAAGTTGTTAAAACTTGGCTGTACGGCCAAAACAGTTATGCTTAACGCGTAAATAAGATAAAAGCTAACCCATGGCCAAACTGGATATTCTAAGCGCAACATACCTTGCATTTCTTGCTGATAAATTTCATTTGCAATCACACCCAACCAAATAACGTCCATTACACCAAAACATAGGATAACAGTGAGCAATGAAATAAATAGTGATTTTGACATACCTCAAGTCCTCTTAGTATGATTAGGTTCTACAGCTTTCTTATATTATCCCCGCTGTCCCTATCTATAAAGCGAACAAAGGGATCTATACTGGCATAACCAGATGACGATTTAATAATAATCGTAATGCTATTTTCACCCGATATTAAGTGATGTTTTTTACGATAAAGTATTTTGTTTTGAGTACTAAAGTCGTTAGGATCTTCGCTGAACAAAATAATATCCACAAACTCATCGAATGGCTGTTCTGTTTCTTCACCGTTACCATCTGCTTCAAACTGTTTGGCTGATATTGTTAGCGTTAAACTATATTCATTATCTTTTTGCTTTCTTAGTTCGGTGTCAACTATCTTCAAATCATAAATGCTAATTTGATTAAACTGATCATCAATAAAGGTAAAATCCTCTGGTAAAGCAACAGATTTGAGAGCAGCGACTAAATCAAGTGTGGTCGGTTGTAGCGAGTCACTGAACCTATATTTGGTAATAAGCTCCTTTAATGCATGATTCATATTTTGCTCGCCTATTCTTTCACGCAAAGCCATCATTACAACAGAGCCTTTTCTGTAATGAATATACTGCTGATTTTCTGCACGCAGCAGCGGCATTTCTTCAAGATATTCATTGGCTCTGCCGCGTAAATAGCTATCCAACTCGAAGGTTAAGAATTTACGTATTTTTTCTTCACCATATTTTTTTTCTACTACCATCAGAGCGGCATATTGTGAAAGGGACTCAGATAAAACAGCACTTCCTTGCACATTTGCAGCATTGAGTTGGTGACCAAACCATTGATGCGCAACCTCATGGGCTGTCACATAATAAACGGGATCAATTTCCTTGTTATCACGTAAGTCCGTTATAAAGCCTATATCTTCTGAATAAGGTACGGTATTTGCAAAACTTTGTGCAAAGCTTCTATAGCCAGGAAATTCGATAATACGCAGTTGTTTATGCTGATAAGGACCAAATGCTTTAGTAAAGTAGTCGAGTGAATCTTTTGATGATTCGATCATGCGCTCAACATTCCAAAAGTGTTCTTTGTGGTAATAAACAGCAATTTCTACGCCGTTATGAATTTCCGTCTTAAGCTCTAGCTTGGCCGACATTATATTAAAAAAATTAACCATCGGGCTATCCATTTCGTATTGAAAATAGCGTCGACCGTCTTGCTCCCATTCATTTGTTAAGTATCCAGGTGCAATCGCAAACTGCTCTTCACTCGTTGACAAGGTCGCTTTAAAATCAATTAAAGCAACTTGTGGTCCAAAGAAGCTTTCATTATAGCGACTCTCATCTTCAAGTAAGTAAGCTCTGCGAGGCGGCCCTAAATCGCGTTTTCTGCGTTCATGTTGATCTGCAATATAGAACCCCTGATCTACGCCAAATGAAGGATACAAACTGTAGTTAGCAATAAAAGTACCATTGCCAACAACCTCTGTATCCTCACCTCTATCTTTGAATCCTGTATGCTCGCGCAAAACTGTGATGATTCCGCTGCGCTGTTCACCTGGTTCCATCGGCTCATCAAATGTAAACCAAGCGACATCAAGTTCGCCAACGCGTTTACCCAAACTGCCGCCTTCAATCGTCACTTCTGATACTGGACTATGTTTTGGGTGATTAACTAAAAACGTCTCAATAGGTTTATCAGAACGATTCTCGACTATAATCTTGGTTATTGTTTCTATCCTGCGTACATTTGGAAAAATCGCGATTTCAGCATCTATGGAAATAATAATAGGCGTGGGGTCATCTTCAAATTTGAGGAATTCCTTCTCATAAAACTCGCTCTCGGTAAGCGCTTGGTCTTGAGTCGTAAATTTATTTAATACTTTTGTGTTGAAATGAATTATCGAACCAGAACTAAGGAATAAAACCACACAGACGGAGATAGTAATAAAGCCGCCTTTACCTATCTCGTAAGGTAACATCGCAAATCTGGCTCGCAATCCACTGTGTGGACCACGATGCCATAACCCAAAACTGACGATACTAAACACCACCGCAAGTGACGACCAATACAATAAATACCAGTTTTGGGTCGTAAGCGTCCAGCCATAACCATTCATGTCGGAATATTGTAATATGGGTGTAAGGGCGTACTGAAACATATTGTGCTCAATACCAATTTGGCTAAACACGATAGAAACAAAGAAATAACCCACAAATAACAACATACCTATGTACTTGCTAGAGCTCATTGTTTGAAGAAGAAATGAAAGCACGATAAGAAGGATCAAACCACTCGCTCCGAAATAGAACAAGGAAACGATATATTGCAGTATGTCTAGGTTGGTATAACCTAAAATTAGTTGGTTAGTTATTGTTGCCAGCATGCCAATCAAAAATATACTGACAATGACAACACAAACAGCGATGAACTTAGACAGCCAATAGGTTATGTTAGCAACCGGCATACTATCAGTAATATCCCCCATACCAACTGATCTTTCGCGCCAAACTACTTCAGCACTGTAGTAAGTGATAACGATAATATTCACAAGACCAAAGGCATTTTGGATAAGCTGCACCATTGTTTGTGTCAATGGCCAATTGGATGCGCCATAAAAGCCTTTTGGGTCAAAAAACTGAGCAACTAAGTTGAATGCACAAAACAGCATAAGGACCGGAAATGCAGGACTAAATACAATTTGTTTAATTTCGAATTTAGTCCTAGTCATCAATTGTTGAATGCCCGAGCCCGCCTGGTATTTTACTTTGCTTAGTGTTGTGGCAGGCATTTCAACTCGCGTATTATCTTTGCTCTTCTTTTCTTTTGTCGACTTCAATGTTAGCGGTGAAAATAAGTTACCAAAGGCGAATAAGCTAGCTACCCCAATACCGACCCAAAGTACTCTGTTTATAATGACTTCTGGGGTCAGCTGTACCGTCAACGTATTTTTATCAAACGGCGTCCAATAACTGGTAACTTCACTGAATGTATTTATACCAAACGGATCTATAATTGCGAGGATCTGTCGTTGATTTGGTTCGTCGAAAATGGCTGCGGATACAACATAAATGATCAACAAACCTAAGGCTGTAAGATAAACCGCCATAATACTTCTAAAACGCAACGCTATTGCGTAAAACAAGGTAGATAGAACAAAGATAGTGGTAACTGCATAAATAAGAAAAGGTGCGAAGTAAAATACAACATTAAAGTCTCCTAGCCTCTCTTGATCCAACCATGGCATAAGTGACCCAATAAGCAGGGCAAGTGGCACCATGGCAAATACTGTCACGCAGACTAAAAACGCGCCAAAAAATCGACCCAATTGATATGCGGTAGGTGGTATCGGTTTTGTACAAATAATCTCAGCCATCATAGACGTGTCATTTCTACTAGCCGTATTAGCAACAAAATTGACCACCACAAACATTGCAAAGAGACCAAAATTGAGCATTGTGTTAGCGATGGTATAGGGGCTATTTAAATTAGTATTACCGCCGACTCCCGCGGTTATTTCCTCGATAGTGATGGTTAAGTAAGGAAGTAAGAAAAATACGAGGCAAGTGACAATAAAAGAAGGCTGTTTGGTGTAATAACGCCATTCAAAAGCGAGCATCTTTAAAAACATGATGTTCCCCTTAAGCCGCGTTGGTGCGCTGTTTATACAACGTAGAAAAATACACATCTTCTAAATTAGTTGGTGCGGACTCAAATCCCTCAGGTGGCTTTTCAGCCATGACATGAACGACGGTTCTGCCAGCAAACAAACGTTTTGATATCAATGCCATATTCGCTTCAATTTCTTTTGTTTCATCCATGGTCACGACTTTTCGCCAGATTTTTCCTTCGAGGTTGTTAGTTACTTCAATCGGATTACCTTGTAGCAGTATTTCGCCTTCACCTAATACAGCCATGCCAGAACACAACTCAGAAACATCATCAACTATATGGGTAGACAATATAATGACTTTATCCTCGCCTAGTGTGACTAATAAGTTATGAAAGCGATTGCGTTCCTCTGGGTCTAGTCCCGCTGTTGGTTCATCTACAATGAGCAAATCGGGATTACCCAATAAAGCTTGGGCGATACCAAAGCGTTGGCGCATTCCCCCAGAGAAACTACTCACTGCATTTTTCCGATGTTGGAAAAGGTTTACATGAGCAAGTAAACCGTTAACCGCTTCTTGACGTTCAGCTTTATTAGCAATCCCTTTTAAAATAGCCAAATGATCAAGTAACTCATACGCGCTAATTCGAGGATAAACACCAAAGTCCTGAGGCAAATAACCTAAGCGGCGGCGCAACTCGTTCGGTTGCGACAAAACATCAATCCCATCAAATGTAATAGTACCGGCGTCTGCCTGCTGCAATGTAGCTATGGTTCTCATTAACGACGACTTGCCTGCACCATTGGGTCCTAACAATCCAAATAAGCCATTTGGAATAGTAATATTCACATCTTTCAATGCTTTTACACCATTGTCATACGTTTTGGTAATCCCTGAGATACTTAACATAGCGCCCTCTTTAACCATTTATTATTATATTATTAATCGCTGCGTAAGTAGCTTTTACCAAAAGAATCATACCAACAACGATAAACTAACCTAAAACATGACTCTTTAGCAACGTTCTCAATTAACAGCGTTAGCGCAGAACGTGAAATACTTAGGTGGAAATTAACGAATTGATTGATTTCTAAATCTCTTCATAAAAAAACGGCCATTTCATTTTTGAAATAACCGTTTTTAAATCAATAGTCAGTAATCTTTAGGCAGTTAGCTGGACCTAACGAGAAAGGCTCGAATACTCATCATAAGTACCTTTAAAGTAATTAAGCTTTTGGCCTTTAACTTCAATGATACTGGTTGCTAATGTCGAAACAAATTCTCTATCGTGGCTAACAAATATAAGGGTACCATCAAAGTTTTTCAATGCTTTATTGAGTGCTTCAATCGCTTCCATATCCATATGGTTAGTCGGTTCATCCATGATAAGTACATTGATATCCAACATCATCAACTTGCCAAACATGAGTCTGTTTTTCTCGCCACCCGAACATACGTTAACTTTTTTGTTTACGTCATCAGAAGTAAATAACAAACGACCTAATATTGCTCTAACTGCCAAGTCATCATGTTTTGGAGTTCGCCATTTAGACATCCAATTGAACAAAGTGATGTCAGCTGAAAAGTCTTCGGAGGTGTCTTGCGGGCAATAACCAATAGTCGCGTTTTCTGACCATTTGACAATGCCGCCATTAACTTTTAATTCTTCGACTAAACAACGCAAAAATGTGGTTTTACCTGCACCATTTTCACCAATAACGGCTAACTTTGAACCCGCTTCTAATAGGATTTCATTACTATTAAATAACGTTTCGCCATCAAAACCATGAGATACATTAGTTAACTCAAGCGCTAAACGATGAAGTTTCCTATGCTGCTTGTAACTGATAAAGGGTGTTTGACGACTTGAGGAAATAATTTCAGTTAATTCTATTTTTTCTAATTTTTTGGCGCGAGATGACGCTTGTTTGGCTTTCGAGGCATTTGCGGAGAAGCGTGCAACAAAACCCTGAAGCTCTTCAATTTCAATAGATTTTTTGTCATTTTCACGATGTATTTGTTCTTGCGCTAATGCCGCAGCCGCCATATATGACTCATAGTTTCCTGGGTAAATGCGTAATTCACCAAAGTCGATATCCGCCATGTGTGTGCACACTGAATTTAAGAAATGGCGATCGTGCGACACGATAACCATTGTACATTTACGCTGGTTCAGCACGTCTTCTAACCACTTAATAGTATAAATGTCCAAGTTGTTAGTTGGTTCGTCCAAAAGTAGTATGTCAGGGTTTGAAAATAACGCTTGAGCAATAAGTACTCGCAGTTTGAGGCCTGGAGCAACTTCAGACATCAGGCCGAAATGATATTTTTGATCAATACCGGCTTCGACTAAAAGCTCAATTGCTCTTGTTTCTGCAGTATAACCATCCATTTCAGCAAACTCTGATTCCAAATCAGCGACCTTCATCCCATCATCTTCAGACATGTCTGGCAAAGAATAGATGCGATCTCTTTCTTGTTTTACTTCCCAAAGGTTAGCGTCACCCATAATAACCGCGTCAACTACTGAAAATTTCTCGAAGGCAAATTGATCTTGGCTCAATGTTCCTAGCTTTTCACCTGGAGTAATAGATATATTACCTGAAGTTGGCTGAAGCTCGCCTGTCATGATTTTCATGAAAGTAGATTTACCACAGCCATTTGCACCGATGAGTCCGTAACGGTTGCCGTTACCGAATTTAGCTGATATGTTTTCAAAAAGTGGCTTAGCGCCAAACTGCATGGTAATGTTTGCTGTAGTAATCAAAGAAACGTCCGAATATAAAAAATTATTAAAGTGGCAAAAAGCGTTGCGCACTATTGTTGAAAATCGCGCGCACTATACATGATTATTGCTTTTTATTAAACCTTCAATAACGGATGAATGGCTTTCATTTAGGCAGTTTGAGGCTGATAAGCGCTATAAAGTTGATAACCCTTAGTATATACTCGCCTTTTCAATTCCGTGACAAGTAAATTATGATCCACAATGACGTCCTACGCCGCTTACGTTTCGCCCTAAAACTTAACGATGGTTCCGCTATAGACCTATTCAAGTTGGCAAGTTATGACATGGAAACCGAATATTTACAGCGGATCATGAAAAAAGAAGAAGAGCCTGGCTTTATTCTTTGCCGCGACAAAATCATCTCTCTATTTTTAGACGGTTTGATTATTAAAAGGCGCGGCAAGCAAGAAGGGGTTGAACCTCAAGTATTAAAGGGTGATGAGCGTATAACGAATAACGAAATACTGCGTAAAATTAGAATTGCAATGTCTTATCGCGATGACGATATGATTGAAGTTCTTAAATACGCCAATTTCCGTTTCAGTAAAGGTGAACTATCGGCGCTATTTCGCAAACCTGATCACCGTAGCTACAAGGCTTGTGGAGATCAACTGCTCCGAAACTTTCTACAAGGTATGGTTAAAAAGTACCGACCTGACGCAAAAAAAAGTGAAGCTCCAACATTTATCGCAAAGAAGTAATTAGTCTATTTAAATAAGCGCTATGCTTGTTTTTACTCATGAGCCAAGAAATAGACACCTTCAAATGATGTCGCAGTAGTGATGTAATACAACCTTTCTCTGATTGAAGATTTTGGATTACTGCACTTTAAAGTGTGGCGCGAATCACAAATTCTTAATAGGAATTGGCTTTCAATAATGTCTGGAATGCGGCGCCAACCAAAGTGCGTAAGCGCATTTTTTGCGCTAAGCCTTAAATTAATAATTTACGGCTTTATACCCAGAGCTATCTTAATCACTGCATTAATTTCTTCCCAATCATTAAGACCGTTTGTTGGTCTTAACTGCGTAAGATAAACAACAATGACTCCGTCCTCAGGTCGAACATAATATTTTGAATTATAAGCTCCACCCCATTCGTATTGGATTGTTCTGCCTTTTAAATCCCCTTCCTTACCCATTGTTAACGCAAAACCATAACCAAAAGCATCGATCCGATCCCATGGCATATCAATGTAAGGTATTTGATCACTGGTCATGAGAACTACAGAAGATGGTGATAATATTTTGGTACCGTTCAAAGTGCCTTGATTCAGTAACATTGAGAGTAACTTTGTATAATCACTAGCAGTTGAGACTAGCCCCGCGCCACCCGAGTATGCTTTCATCGGACCATCAGCATAATGACCTTGGCTAACCATAAAAGCCTCTGTCTTATCGGTATCATTTGCTCTTTTTATATTGCTAGCGGTAGCGTTATAGACAGCTGCAAGGCGACCTACTTTACTTTTCGGTATATAAAAATGTGTGTCTATCATCCCCAGTGGTGCCGTAATTTCAGTCTCAAAAAAATCTTTTAAACTGTTTCCTGAGATTATTTCAATTATGACACCGAGTAGATCTGTATTATAACCATAAATAAACGCTGAACCAGGTTGACCATCTTGAGGTAATGTTGTGATCGGAGCTAAAGCTTCCTTCATGCTCTGGTCTTTATCAGCAAAGTACCAACCGTAAAGACCGATGTCCTTCCATTTATCTTCATTTTCACCCATTCCATAACTTATGCCAGAGGAGTGGGTAAGAAGATCATGAATTGTGATTTCACGAACCGCAGGTACTGCCGAGAGAGACTTATCTTCGTTCACGACCAATACTGTAGTACTTTTGAAGGAAGGAATATATTTGGAGACAGGATCTGATAAATTTAATAGTCCACGCTCTTTTAAGATCATGACGCCAACGGATGTTAGTGCTTTTGTTTGAGACGCAATGCGAAAAAGACTATCAAGTTTCATTTCTCGTTTTGCTTCAATATCTTGTTTACCAGCGGCAAAATGTAAGACTTCCTTACCATCTTTCATTACAATAATGACGCCTCCGGCAAGTTTATTTGTTTCCACATATGCATTTAAAATACTCTTTGCAGCCGTGAAATTATAATCCTTAGCGTATAGAGCCGGATTAAAAAAGAGTAAGACTAACAAAGCGATATTCTTTATTTTATTACTGTAATTTATCTGAATTTTTTTCGTCGTCATAGCCATCGACACCTGTTAGTTTTTAGAATCTATATTACAAAATCAGCCGCATTAAACCACTTCATTTTGCTTCCGTCATAATTGCATCAAGTCCGTTTTAGCGAACGCATCTATTGTTTATATTAGCGCTAATTTTATGAGAACTTAAAAATAGCACATAGAATAAAATGTTAATCATGACTGAAGGACAACACATGCCTCCCCATTTTTCAAGATTGAAATAATGAATGAACAAGCAAACATCAAACATTCTTTGCGCATGAACAACCGTCTTCGACAACATTTCTGATGAAAAAGGGTCTAACGCCCCGGTGCGCACCGCACTTAACCAATGTTAAATACACTGCAGTTGTGCCTTCATAATTGGCAAAAAAGTGACTTGCTCGCCATTCGTTAAAATGAAAGGCGTTATAAAGTAGCGGACTTTGGATACATCGATTGACACTATTGCTTGTGTTGATAAGTGACCACGTTTACATTCAACAATATTGACTCAATGGCGTCATACTCAGCTTAAACCGATGATGATTCGGTCTCTAATTGCTTGACAAGACAACTTGATGTACACGAATATTGTCTATTTCAGCAATGCGAATTTCATCGCTAATTTGCTTACCGATAATCCCCTTCGCTATAGCATTTTTAACTATTTGCTTTGCATCAAGCCCTTGTAAAGAGCGTAAATATGACTTCGCAATCTCAAGTTGGGGGTAAGGATTATTAACCATAGTCAGTCCTCTACCCTGGGCGTCACAAAGACACGCATTTAAGAATTGTAAAAAGCGAGCTTCATTTTTAACTGCGTTCATATTATCAATTAAAAATGTATGCAACTTTTCAGGTGTCAGCTCTCTAATTTTATGACACTGAGTGTGGTTTTCACTCATCAGCTTTGCTATTTCAGTGAGCTTCTTAGGAACTTTTAAGCGTTGAGAAAAGGCTTCTATTGCCTCAATTCCTAGCTGTTCATGTTGAAATAATTTTCCATATTTATCGAAGGCTACAGGCTTACCAAAGTCATGAGTTAGTGCCGCAAACCTAGTAGGTAAATCAAAGTTTAAATCTGCAGCGCGCTGCACAACTAACATCGTGTGGACAAACACGTCACCCTCTGGATGATGTTTAAAGGGTTGAGGAACGCCTCGCATATTTGCCAACTCAGGAAAAATACCAAAATCTATTAGTGTTTCGAAAAACAAATGTGGATACGGCTCCATTAGTGCACGTTCAGTTTCTTTGTATACTCGCTCTGCTACTAAGTGAGTTAATTCACCATTGTTATACATGTCACGCATCAGGAGCTTAGTGGACTCGTCAATGTGCCATTGTGGCCCCAAACGCGCATAAAATCTAGCCACTCTCAATACTCTAACCGGGTCTTCAGCAAAGGAGTCAGTGGTATGTTTTAAGACTTTATTGGTAAGGTCTTTTTGACCATTATAAGGGTCAAAAATTCGTCCATGCTTGTCCATCGCCATTGAATTAATAGTCAAATCACGGCGAGCTAGGTCATCTTCCAAAGTAATATTTGTACTCGCATCTGCCGCAAACCCGCGATATCCGCTCCCTGTTTTACGTTCAGTTCGAGCTAGCGCGTATTCTTCTTTGGTCTTTGGATGCAGATAAACAGGAAAGTCATCTCCGACTGATTGAAACCCAAGATTTTGCATTTTTTCAGTGCTTTCACCAACGACGACAAAATCTCTATCATGACTTTCAACGCCTAAGAGTTTATCGCGCACCGCCCCACCCACAAGGTAAACGCGCTGAAGTTCTTTGGGTGCATCAAAAAGCATAGTAGACATAGTATTTGGTGTTTCCCCTAGCATTAACAGTAATGCCGCAATGACGGTTTATGGACAGCTGTTTTTCAACGTGTGTTTGCGCAGCTATATCTCAATAGAAGCGTCAATTATATCAGGATGTTAACATGACAAGCTATAGTAGCGTTGCTATTCAGTTGGTAGCTCAATTAGTTATTAAAATTGTACTACAACGCACTAACATTCTATGCACAAACGCTTTAAGGGAGGAATTTAAAAATAGAGCCATGTAGAATTTCGTTTACGGTAGATAACATTAATCTATACAAACAAAGAGATTCAAATTTAAGTCTCGAGGCATGAGCTGTAAAAAGCTCACATGCAAATGTTGAATTTTATCGAATGAAATGAGTGCTCTAGGAGTTGTTTGCTTAAAAATCAGCATTAGTAGAAAGATTCACGCCAAAAACCTATGCGGTCATTTCCACGAAAAACACCAAACGTGGCAACAGCAAAAGGACTTTCATCATAAACATCGTCATTATCCCAATCATATTTAAACCAATCATAGGCATCATATGTGACACTCATTTGGCCTTGATGCCCAGCTCCAGGAGCTTGTAATTCAATTGCTTGGGTTTTACCGGTAAGGAAATATCCAGTTCCTCCGAGCACTTGGTTCAGCAAAGGATCTGAACTAAGACTAACAAGTGAAATTTTGTCAGCATCGTAACTAGCGCAATTATCATCTCGAGTGACACCAAATTCTACGCCATTAAAATGTTCAATTTGCAGCGGTTGCGGAAAATTGGACGTTTCAGGCCCAAAACTATTTTTTAATACTAAGCGACCAAATCGAATTTCAACACCTGCGGGTGAAGCATCAATAGTGCTTGTTACGGTCACGTTGTCAGCGTCTACAATTGTATCGATAGAAAAGTCAATATCCGACGTAAATGGGGCGACTAGCGAATTGGCTGATCGGTTATAGAAAAAATGATCAGCGTCTGATAGTTGGTAGTGTAATATCCCTCTGGCTAATTCGGCACCATTCGACAGCGGGGTCAAATTATTTTTACTCAAGGTTCCGCTATTCATACTGGCCGTTAAGGAAAGTTTGTTGTTATCAACTCCTACAGCTACTTGGTCTAAGGTCGGTATAGACACATTAATATCCGCATTACTGAGTTTCATGTAATCATTAGAACTACCTTGACTATCCTGATGATAGTTTTGAGTGATATGACCTTGTTTATTAAAGGCCGTAATGACTAATACAGGATTGGTTAAATATGCAATTGTGCCAATACTGTTGGTTGCTTCGTCCTTTTGTCCACTATAGGCCGCGAATGTTATTGCTGTATTGCATGTCGCAAGAAAATAACCATCTTCTGCTACTGTTTGTGTAAAGTGGTCAGGAATAAAGCGACCAATATCAATTGCCACCGCTGAAATAATAATATTTGCATTGCCATAATTGTTGTCTTGAGCATCTAAATTGAGTAAACCAACTTCTGAATATTGCGCTGCATTATAAGTAGACACACCTGAGACAAAATTAGTAAGAGTCACGTTTTCAAATATAGGATTAGCACTGCTTGTTAATTTGCTCGCTGCGCCGTAGCTGAGATCACCGTCGGCACTGTAGCTTAATGTAGGCCCAGTGCGAGTTAACATCAATTGTATTTGCCCACCCGAATAGTTCGGTGTAATTACCCCAAGGCTATTTAAAGCAGTGACGCTTAAATCAAAATCATTTCCTGTTTTGTGAGTAGGAGTGGCAGTCGATGTGGCACCGTTTAAGTTTGTTACTCCTGATTTTGCAACAATAACAAGCTCACCAGGACTGACCCAAAACGCATTACTGCTTCCAGATAGTGTCACGCCACCTAAATCATAATTGGCATGCAGACGAATTTGTCCCGCATCGTGATATATCGGGGTTGGTATCACCGCAATGCTGTCGGAACCAAAGTTCAGTGTAGTACTAGTGAAATCTGCGTGCTTAGCAATAGTGACCCCATCACTAGTAAAACTAAGACCATTGGTACCACCTGGATCGATATTTTCCTGTGATAAATACACATTATTATTGCCCGTAAATAACGCCGTACAAACACCATCAGTATCCTGTACTGCCTGAATTTTTAAAGTATCGACAAATACTGACCCAGCTATTTGATTAGGTAAGGTCGTACTATTGTCAGCGCCAGAGAGAAACCGGAGTCCGGCATTAGTAAAGTTCATATCACAAGAGTTAGTGCTACTGTCGTCGCACAAGGGAGGATTTGCGGCAGTAATTGAGGTATTCGCTAATGAAAATGTAAGGGTTTCAACATCAAGATTATTAAAAATAATTGTTTTACTACCGATAAATGTTGGGGAACTAATTGACTCGCCGTTAGTAAGAAAATCAAGCGTAATGGGCTGACTGCTTAACGTTGAACAGCTAGCATCGTTGCAAGCTCGCAATATAACCGACTCAGAGTCACAGGTTAAACCTTGGCCATCATGAACGATTTCGTAATGATCAATAGACAACGGTTGCTCTGTACAACCGGGCGTTCCAATTATGTTACTTGCACCCAGTGTAACGGCCCCTGTAGTAGTAAAGATACGACCACAGGTATCACCGACTCCACCTAACACGGTAAATTCGCCGGTAAGAATATACGAACCGGCAAAAAAAGTACCTCTAAGCTCGGCACTCGCACCTGAGGATGCATAGCTTGCAGCGTTCCAAGTAATAGTGCTATTTGAAGTAACGTCTTTCAATATTATCTTGGTACTAGCACCAAACGCAATAAAGCTATCACTATTAATGAGCCAATGTCCTTGTTCGCCTTCACCATCAAAAGTGATGGTTATCCCAGCGGTCGTCGTCAGAGCAGTTGTATGATAGATACCCTTTTTGATCGTTCTGCTTACCGTCATTGCCGTGGGCAATTGATTTTCCAAAGGTGCTACCATAGTGGCAAGTTGAGCTTGCACCAGCAACAGCTCTGGACTCTTATCATCTATGGGTTGCTTGACATTGGTAGCAAACGCCTCTGGACTATTCTGTGTAATATCCCCACCGATAGTTGCGCCGGCGGCTAGCACAATACTCGTTCCAGCTCTGGCATTACCAACGACGGAAGCACCAACCCCGAGCATTACAGACCCACTTCCGGCCTGAGCATGACCATCGACTATCACGTCGGCGCCGAGTGTTAAGCCTGTTCCCGCCGCAGCATTACCGATAACTTTTGCATCCGCTCCGAGGTCCGCAGAGGCATCTGCTCCCGCTTTAAGGTTACCAGCAATCACTGCCTTGGCGCCTGCCAGTATAGCGGCGCCAGCGGTAAGGTCGCCACCAACCATGATATTGCCGTCAATCGTATTTGCACCAAGCGTTGCCGCGTCTCCGGTTGTCAGATGACCACCAATCGTTGAATCAGCTCCGATCGTTCCCGCATCACGGGCCTCAATATAGCCACCTACGTGTGTTGACGCGCCAAGGGTTGCAGCAGCCCCCGCTACAATATAACCATCGACGATTGAACTCGCACCTATCGTTGCGGCAGCGTTCACCTGAATATTGCCATTCACGACTGAACTTGCACCCATCGTTATTGCAGCACCTGAATAGATTGTCAGGCTATTTAGCGGAGGATCTAGCACAGGTGGGAGGTCAGCCTGTGCGCTAGAAGCAATAAAAATTAAAGAGGTAAGTATGAATCGTTTTGTATATTTCATAATTGCAGTTGTTCATCACTGTAGTTATCTAGCCGGTCCTTTTATGTGCCTGTTGCTCCATTCGCTGCGATATTGCTAAGTATCTGGTGCTGAATATTGGTAAAATTAGATACGTTATTTAGGTCCCTAAAACTAAGCAACTGCGTTTTTTACGCCACGCTCAGTGTGAAAACTCACAAGTCTGAGTAAGTACATTCACCATGTGTACCTATCTATTTAATTAAAAAATAAAGAAAATTATACTAAAGTCCATTAAACATAAGTATATTGTGTAAATATTTTATTGTATTACTATAATATTTAAGTTTAATGTTTGCAATTAAACATTAGTTTAATCTAGAGATATGACCAATGGTTTGAAGCCAACTGTCTGCGAATCGATAACTATTTTCATTAAAATTTGGTTATAGACGCATGAATTAGCTATTACAAATTGATTACACAGTAAAAGCATTATTCGACAACAATTAGAAAAACACTCAACGGCTTTTAAGGAAGGTAAATCAGCACTGCGGTATAAGGCTGCCATTCAAAAAATTGACAATATAAGGGGTGAATTTCTAACCAACGTTAATATATAAGTAAGAATTAGTGACGAGGGGACGTACTTGAAATTTTATAAATAATAAATATAATTAAGCCAGATCCAATCAGCAACTTGTAGTTCCAGGAAAGCTGAAGATTAGCCATCTAGTATGACCACAAAGAACACTGAATAAGTGTCTATTTTCGACTTCAGCTGAAAAAAAAACGTTAGTTTTAGACTGTTAACCTATTGAAACATATACTTTAGTTTTCAGTTACTGTTAACGTAAACGT
>JBLIKA010000055.1:0-21895 GCA_047637355.1 Glaciecola sp.
GTAGTCCGGTTAAGATAACCATAGGGTTCTGATGAATCCAACATCGCCCAGAACAACACTAACCAGTTAGTTGGGGCATCCCCCTCATATAATGCGATAACCAAATCTATGTCTATCCAATAATGGTTGTCTTCATCGGCTAAAGCGACTTTCTCTAGTGCTTTTTCTGCGGAACCGAGTGGGCCACAATCAGCTACTTCGACGATAGAAAAGCCATTGAAGGCATCGGCGTCCCTAAGCGATAAATGACCGTCGCTGGAAATCAAAATGTACATTTGCTAACTCCTAAAAATAGTTTACTGGTGCTGTTTATATTATCTTAATTGGTTGTTGACTGGCGTGATAAAACCGACGCGACAATTGTGGAATTGGTTAATAAATAACAGCTGGTTCGATGTACAAGAAGAATAAACGCTAACCCCTAACTATTCAACAGACATCGTTCTCTATTGGTTATCCTCTCATCGATACTGCGACGCCCGCACCAATTTTTTCAAATCTGCCTAATGCGAATAAGCAATTGTAGTGCTAAAAAATGGCGACCATGCTCCTTTGTCGGAGAGACCTCGTATTAAGTTGACTTAGTCCACTACCAATTTTATCGAATAGCTGGATATATAGGTAAAATATGTATCACTAAGACAGAGGGAATTTACTTACTGGGCGAAACTAAGCGTGAATAGCAAAAGCGACTATGTTGAGTGGTTTGTTAAGGTTAAATAACGAGCGATACTCAAGGTTGGGGACTATCTACAAACAATTGTCGTTTCAACCAACTGACAATACCGATTATGAGGCCAATAATCGCGCCATAAAGATGGCTATCTATGGCTACGCTAGCATCAATCAGATCAGGCATTAAACTGCCGGCTCCGTTTAATTGTTCATTCCCTACTTTCAGTGCAAGACCAGTCAATAATAGCCATCCACTGAACACTTTATTTTCTACGTCGCGGATGCAACTCCAAGCAAAAACGCCATGAATTGCGCCTGAAAGTCCTACATACCAAACAATATTGTCAGAAAAAACATACATGCAAAGTGATATTCCAATACAAACAATCAGAAATTTACCTAGGTACGACACCATGGCATAGTCGTCGCCGTGCAAAGCCCATAGTAATAACAAGCCTAATAAATTAAATAGCATGTGAATAAAGTTGGTATGAAGAAAATGCCCGCTTACAATTTGATAGTAGTTTCCTTGTGACCACCAGGTCCGTTCGAGCGCAAAATAATCTGAAGTCATGGGTTCGAAAAAAAATGCGGCGATACTAATTAATCCTACAATCAGAGGGCCTAAGTATTGATTTGGACGAGTAGGAAATTGGATCATGGGTTTATTATTTTGCTACGTATAAATTATTTTGATGTTATCTTATCATTAGAAATCAACAATGCGTTCACATAATCTGTTAAATTAAAGATCGAGTGAATATATTAAAAATAATGGTAAAACATGATAAACGTCAGCCGAAAAAATACTATTTTAACAATTGAAATTGACAGACCACATAAAAAGAACGCACTTGTCCCTCAAATGTATTTGGATATGGCAAAAGCAATTGAATCGGCTAGTGACGAAGAAATTAGAGCCGTGCTTATTCAAGGTTCGCAGGGGTGTTTTACTGCCGGTAATGATATCGCTGATTTTATGCTAAAAGGTGATGATCAGGAAGTGAATGCAACTGTTCGTTTTATGATGGCGTTGGTTAAATGTCCGGTGCCTGTTGTTGCAAAAGTGGAAGGTTTAGCGATTGGCATCGGAACTACGTTGCTTCTACATTGCGATTTCGTCTACTGTGCTGATAATGCTAAGTTTGCAATGCCGTTTATCAATTTGGGCTTGGTGCCTGAATATGCATCTAGCTATATTCTTCCGCGTATTTCTGGAAATTTGAAAGCAGCTGAATTGCTCTTGTTAGGGGAGACCTTCAGTGCTCAAAAAGCCTTTGAGTGTGGTATAGTTTCTAAGGTAGTAAGCGAGGAGGTATTATCAGATTTGGTTACTGAAACTCTCGCAAAGTTAGTGTCTAAACCTAAAATTGCGTTAGTGCAATCTAAAGCACTTTTACGTAACCAGAATGCTGAAATCGAAAAGCATATCATTGCTGAGTTAGCTGTTTTTGCCGAAGCAATGGTGAGTGAGCCAGCAAAAGAAGCGTTCTCAGCATTTCTTGATAAAAGGCCAGTAAATAGATTGGTATACAAGTAGGTTGTTAATCCCAACAAGTATCATCATTGAAACAGGTAGAAAATGAAAAAATTAGTTCTTGCCACATTAACTGTATTCGCTTTTTCATCCTTTGCTCAAACAGCAAACCCAGTGAGAGAGGATCGTGAGCCGGAAGCTGATACAGGAAAAACAGTAAAAAAAGCATTTGAATCAAAGGAATATATGGTGGTAGCTGCCAATCCTTATGCTTCTTGGGCGGGTAAACAAATACTTGAAAAAGGTGGTTCTGCAATTGATGCTGCTATAGCTATACAGGCGATGTTAACCCTAGTTGAACCACAATCCTCAGGCATTGGTGGCGGCGCTTTTATTTTGTACTGGGACAACAAAAATAAAAAACTACATACGTTTGATGGTCGTGAAACTGCTCCTCAAAAAGCAACCCCCTATATTTTTGTTGAAGATGGAGAGCCAATGCGTTGGATTGACGCAGTTGTTGGTGGAAAGGCAGTTGGCGTGCCCGGTGTGCTAAAAGCCTTAGAGATGGCGCATAAAGAATTTGGTAAGCTAAAATGGCGGGATTTATTTGAAGATGCTATTTCAACTTCTAGACAGGGCTTTACCGTCTCACCTAGACTAGAAATGTTAATAAAATTAGATATACATCCCGGGTTAAATAACTTTGTCAATTCACAAAACTATTTCAAACCAAATGGCGTCCCACTTAAACAAGGTTCGATTCAAAAGAATGAAGTCCTTGCCAATACCTTGTTGAAGATTGCTCACCATGGCACCGAGTATTTCTATAAAGGTGAGTTAGCTGAAAAGATTGCTGAAGCCGCACGTACGACAATTATTAATCCGGGCTTTATGACGGCTGACGATTTGGCAAGATATGAGGCGAAAAAACGGCCACCTATATGCGGAACTTATCGAAGTAAGAAAATTTGTGGTATGGCACCGCCTAGTTCTGGCGGTATATCTGTATATCAAATTTTAAAAATGTTAGAACAGTACGAACTAAAAAAGTACGGACCAAGCAGCAAAGAATTCATCCATCTGTTTTCGCAGTCTAGTGCGCTGGCGTTCGCCGACAGAAATCAGTATGTTGCAGACACTGACTTTACAAATTTACCTGCCGTATCGCTTATCAATTCTGCCTACCTGTCAGAACGAGCACAACGAGTTGGATTGGACAAACCTTTCACAAAAGCAGAGGCGGGTAAGCCATATATGAATGTAATGGTAGGTGATGATCAGACGTCTGAGCTACCCAGTACGAGTCATTTTTCTATTGTAGACAAAGATGGAAACGCGATTTCAATGACGACCAGCATTGAATTTATGTTTGGTTCCGGTGTTATGGTAGAGGGCTTTTTATTAAACAATCAACTGACTGACTTTTCGTTATCACCGTCAAAAAATGGCTATCAAGCATTGAATAGAGTTGAGCCAAATAAACGTCCCCGCAGCTCAATGAGTCCCACAATGATGTTTAATGCAGAAGGAGACTTAGAATTGATCATTGGTTCGCCCGGCGGCAGTCGCATCATAGATTACGTTGCGCAAACAATCATTAATGTAGTTGATTTCGACATGGACATTCAGGAGGCTATAAATGCACCTAGAACAACTAATCGTAATGATTACACTGCATTGGAAAAAGGAACAATTTTGCCTAAGTTGCAGGTTGAGTTGGAAATGCAAGGTCACGATGTGCGTGTGCTTGACCTAAACAGCGGTTTGCATGGTATTCAGTTAATAGATGGTAAATTGATTGGTGGCGCAGACCCAAGACGTGAGGGCGTTGCTGTGGGGCGGTAGGTTATTTATGAAATAAGCAGTTCCTTTTTTAGGGAACTGCATTTGATACACCTGAGATTTTCCAATCCCCAGACTCTTTAACCATAGAAATTGTTTTCAATTCTGTAATCTTTTTGTGATTGTATGTACCAATAATTTTAACAATAACGGTCGCTTGTTTTTTGAATTCTGTAATATCTTGAAAACCACCAGAAACAGGCTCTACTGTCATTTCAGACAAACGCAAGTTCAATATATGACGTTGAACGCCGCTATTCGTATGATATGACTTTAGTAGTCGAGCAAATTTATCGGTGGACATTTTGAGCGCACTGTCTAAATTTTCATCTTCGTAAATAACCATGATGAATACGAGTGCAGCGTATTGTGGGGTTTCGCCACTCATCATACCGTAACGACCAGCCTTGATTTCTCTCTCTGGTTGGTTACAAGCCGTTACCGTTAGGGTAACCAAACATAATAAAATGACTTTGCAAATTTTTATCATCTACTTTTACTGCCGTAATAATTTAAAGCTTACAGACCTATATGTCTGTCGAGTATTGCTAGCTTATTTCAATTTTAAAATAAAAAACATATATGCCTAGTGTGTTTCTTTATCGGCAAAAAGTAAAGGGACTGTAAGGTCCCTTTATGTGAGTCATAAAGATACGCTGATTTTTATGACTCTCGTGCGCTTATTTACAGCCTAATATTCTATTGGATTTCTTCTAGGTCAGAAAACTCACCAGAAAATAATGGGCTGCTCAAGTAACGCTCTGTGCCACTTGCTAACAAAACCACAACGATTTTGTCCTTGTTTTCTGGACGTTCCGCATATCTTTTAGCGGCAACAACAGCCGCGCCAGAAGAAATACCAGCTAAAATACCTTCTTCTTTCATAAGCCGGTTAGCCATTGCCATTGTCTCTTCGTTGCTTACCTGCTCGACTTCATCGATTAGGTCGAGATCTAAGTTGCCAGGAATGAAGCCTGCGCCAATACCTTGAATTTTATGTGGGCCTGGAGTTAATTCGATACCGGCTTTCGCTTGGGTGATAACAGGGCTGTCCGTCGGTTCAACCGCTACAACGGTAATTGCTTTACCTGCTGTATTTTTAATATAACGACTTACACCGGTAATTGTGCCACCTGTGCCCACGCCGGCAACGAAAGCATCAACTTTTCCTTCGGTATCTTCCCAAATTTCGGGACCTGTGGTTTTTTCGTGAATTTCTGGATTTGCGGGATTATCAAATTGATTCAATGGGACATAACGTCCTGGATCTGCATCCATTATTTCTTGTACCTTCGACAATGCTCCTTTCATGCCTTTGGGCGCATCGGTAAGTATTAGGTTGGCGCCTAATGCTCTTAACAGTTTTCTGCGTTCTAAACTCATGCTACTTGGCATCGTTAGTGTTAATTTGTAACCGCGTGATGCTGCAACGAAAGCAAGAGCGATACCTGTATTGCCGCTAGTCGCTTCAATAAGTTCTTTACCTTCCGTTAACAAACCTTTCTTTTCAGCATCCCAAATCATATTAGCGCCAATCCGGCACTTGATACTAAAACTTGGGTTGCGAGATTCAATTTTTGCGTATACGTTACCACCAGTGACTCTATTAAGTCTGACGAGTGGGGTGCGCCCAATTGCGAGTGAGTGGTCGTCGAATGTCTTCATTATTGGTCCTTTTTTAAACAATCATTGCGAGTTTACTTCTCATTATGAGTTGTTATTAAAAAACAACTATCACCGAGAGTTACGCAACGCTATTATTAACTTTAAGTGTTCAGTTCGCCGTAAAACTTTTACAGTCATAAGAGTATGCGCAAATTGAAAAAAACAAAGTGTTTTTTTAGTTATATGTTATTTCACTTAATCAATAAAAACAAAAGTTGAGGGATCCCATGGGTTTTACCGGTACCAAGAATTATATTGCGAGTAAAGAGCTTCAATTGGCAGTAAATGCCGCTATTACGCTAGAAAAACCACTTCTCATTAAAGGTGAGCCGGGCACGGGTAAGACAATGTTGGCTGAAGAGTTATCTGCGGCACTGGGTGCGAATTTATTGCAGTGGCACATCAAGTCAACAACTAAAGCGCAGCAGGGACTCTACGAATATGATGCAGTATCACGTTTGCGTGATTCTCAATTAGGCGATGATCGCGTCCATAATATCGGTAATTACATAGTGAAAGGCAAACTATGGCAAGCGTTTACCGCAGACCAACGACCTGTATTGTTAATTGATGAAATTGACAAAGCGGATATTGAATTTCCAAATGATCTCCTACTTGAATTGGATAAAATGGAATTTTTTGTTTATGAAACTCAAGAAAGAATTGTGGCTAAGCAGCGTCCAATTGTCATAATTACCTCAAATAATGAAAAAGAACTACCTGACGCATTTCTTCGCCGCTGTTTCTTTCACTACATTCAGTTTCCCGAAAGAGAAGAGATGACCCAAATTCTTGATGTACATTTTCCTACCATTAAGAAAGACTTACTTGAAAAAGCGCTCACCTCATTTTTCCAAATTAGGGGTGTTGGTGGTATTAAGAAAAAACCATCAACATCAGAATTAATAGATTGGTTAAAGCTGTTAGTAGCTGACGATATTCCAGCATCAGTGCTGCAAGACAACGATGCAAAGAATGCGCTACCGCCTCTATATGGCGCTTTGTTAAAAAATGAGCAGGACATTCATCTATTCGAAAAACTTATGTTTATGGCTCGTCGTTAATGTTAATTGAATTCTTCTTTAAATTACGCGAATACCGTTTGAAAACCACGATTACCGAGTGGTTAGATTTGGTCAATGCACTGGATCACGACGTTGTGCATGCCGATATAGAAGGTTTCTATTTTTTAGCGCGCACTGTTTTGGTTAAGGATGAAAATCAGTACGACAAGTTTGATAGAGCCTTTGCCGACTATTTTAAGGGCGTTCAATCCATTGATTTATTTGATAAAGAAATACCAGAGGATTGGTTACGGAGTGAAATGGAGAAATTTTTAACTGACGAAGAGAAGAAAAAACTTGAAGCACTTGGTGGTCTCGATAAGTTGATGGAAACATTGCAAGAGCGCCTTAAAGAGCAAGAAAAAAGACACCAAGGCGGCAATAAATGGATTGGCACAGGAGGTACGTCACCTTTTGGGGCGAACGGCCACAATCCAGAGGGAGTCAGAATTGGTCAAGATAAAAACCGTAACTTTTCAGCAGTTAAGGTGTGGGATAAACGTCAATTTAAAAACCTCTCCAGTGACGTTGAGATTGGCACGCGCAATATTAAAGTTGCGCTGCGCAGATTACGTAAGTTTGCACGCACAGGCGCAAGTGAAGAGCTAGATATAAAGGATACAATAAGCTCTACGGCGAGAAATGCAGGTTACTTAGATTTGAAAATGGCACCTGAACGTCACAACGCTATTAAGTTATTGTTATTCTTTGATGTTGGTGGCTCGATGGATGCGCACATCAAGCGTTGCGAAGAACTCTTTTCAGCCGTGCATACAGAGTTCAAGCACATTGAGTTTTTCTATTTTCATAATTGTATTTATGAAGGTGTTTGGAAAGACAATCAAAGGCGAGGGCAGCAGACTATGGATATTTATCAAATAATTCATAAATACGGTGCTGACTATAAAGTCATATTCGTGGGTGACGCTACCATGGGCCCATACGAAATTACTTATCCGGGCGGCAGTGTTGAACATTGGAATGAAGAACCAGGGACGGTTTGGATGGAGCGTCTGTTAAATCATTTTGAGCATGCTGTGTGGTTAAATCCGCAACCTAAGCAATATTGGCATTATCATGCGTCTCTGCAGATTATGCAGGAGCTGATGAAAAGTCGAATGTACCCGCTAACCGTAGATGGTTTAACCGAATCAATAAAAACCTTGTTGAAAAAGACCTAACTTACCCGCTATACGTTGCATAATAGCGGGTTAAGCTTGTATCATTGCGCGCTAAATACAGGAAAGCCAAATGTTAAAACGTCTCAATAAATATATTAGTGATTCTGGTTTTTGCTCGCGCCGCGAAGCTGACACCTTAATTGAAAAAGGCAGTGTCCAAGTAAATGGCAATGCAGCGGAATTAGGAACCAAAATAGGCTTAGAGGACAGAGTAACGGTTAATGGTAAATTGATTGAATCGGTTGCTGAAGATAAAACTGATCGTGTTTATCTGGCTTACAATAAACCGGCAGGTATCACGTGTACGACTGATCGAAATGTTCAAGGTAATATCATTGATGCAATTGGTTTTCCTACTAGGATTTTTCCTATAGGTCGTCTGGATAAGCCGTCGGAAGGCTTGATCTTGCTAACCAGCGATGGTGATATTGTGAACAAAATCTTGCGCGCGGAAAACGCTCATGAAAAACATTATAGAGTGGTTGTAAATAGAGTTGTTTCAGATGATTTCATTTATAAAATGGCGTCTGGTATACCGATCTTGGACACGGTCACAAAACCCTGTGAAGTGAGACGGACCGGTAAGTTCGGCTTCGACATTATACTGACACAGGGCTTAAATCGCCAAATTCGTCGAATGTGTGAATATTTAGGATTCGAGGTTACTCGCTTAACTCGCAAGCGAATTATGCATGTAAGTTTAACTGGAATTAAGCCTGGTCAGCATCGCCATTTAACGGATACTGAAATGATAGATATGAACGCAGCGCTTGAAGGCTCTACTAAAACTTATACCCCGAGCTAATAATATAATCCAAACACGCTCAATAAACCGCACTGGTTTATTGGGTTTACGCAAACGCTTTGACATCCTTAGCTACACGCTTTTGAATCACACTGACTCTCCAAAACATCAATACTGCAGCGCAACTGAGCCCAGAAATAAAGCCGATCCAAAAGCCCTTAGCAGCCATTGCCGGAAACAACCAATCCGTTAAACCAAGCACAATTCCAACCGGCAGACCGACTAGCCAATAAGATACGAAACTCAAAATTAACATAGCGCTAGTATCTTTGTATCCGCGAAGGGCATTAGCAGATACGACTTGAATACCATCGCTGAATTGGAATAGAGCAGCAAAAAACAAAAGGCTAGAAGCCATCATAATCACTCCTTTATTCTCAGTATATAAAGCCGATATTTCAGTACTCAAAATAACGGTCATTGTTGCCGTAAACAGTGCAATGAAAATTGAACAGACTAATGCGCAATAGACTGAAATTTTGGCGTTTAAAGCATCTTCCCTACCTACTGAATGACCAATACGAATGGCCACCGCCATACCGATACTCATGGGTAACATAAACATCAATGATGAAAAGTTGAGTGCTATTTGATGAGATGCGACTACTTCCGCTCCAAAACGAGCAAGTAGTAAGGCAACAACACCAAATAGAGTGACTTCAAATACAATAGTAAACGCTATAGGTAAGCCAATTTTTAACTGAGTTAGTTGTAGGTCTAATTTTGGCCAATGAAACTTAGTAAATAACTCATACTGCTTTAATTTTTTGGCTAGCATCATATAAAGCAATGTTACAAATGCCATTACGTATATAACTAGTAAAGTCGCGATGCCACATCCGGCACCACCTAATTGGGGGACACCAAATAAACCGTTAATAAAAATATAATTTGCAGGAATATTTACGAGTAAACCGGCGAACATGATTATCATAGTAGGGCGCGTACTTGACAAGCCCTCACAACAATTACGTAAACTTTGATAAAGCGCAAAACCAGGTGTGGCAAGCAAAATATAAATAATATAATCGACGGTGATAGTCCGCACATCGACTTCCATTTCAACACTAGCTAGTAAAGGGGAAACAATAAAAACAAGTAATAACGCTAGAACGCTGAGCATTAATGACAACCAAACGCATTGATGCAGTGCATTGGCCACTTTGCTGTTTTGATTACTTCCTTGCAGACGACTTATGATTGGAGATAGCCCTAAAGTCACGCCTTGAATAAACATCAATACTGGCATAGTAATACTGAAACCGATTGCGACAGCCGCCATGTCCGTATAACTATAGCGCCCAGCCATGATGGTATCGGACACACCCATCAATGTTTGTGTTACTTGTGCGATAAGTAAGGGCCAAGCGAGAGTCAACAGCGATTTCATCTCTGTATAAAAAGCTTGTTTGCTAATTGGTTGGCTCAAGATAATGATTCAGTTATAAATTTTCGATGATACTAACATATTATTTAGGCAAAAAAAGACCCGCGACAGTGCGAGTCTTTGTATGCAATTTTATCCGCAAGGTAGCACCGTGAAGAAGATCCGTGCAATTGACCAAGTTGTAAGCTAGTTAATCTTCGAATTACCACAATGGGTATTAGTAAAAGCACTAATCCACCCATGGAGCCACCACCGCTGCTATTATTAACTGCCGCCGGCGGCGCCGGAGTAGGGGCCACATTGTTATTAACAGTTACCGTTACTCGCGCTGTATCTTTGTTACCTTGTGGATCCTCCACTGTGACTTCAAGAGTCGCGATTTGTTGCTCATCTACAGTAGGTGCGGTGAAATTCAGGGTAGCCGAATTAGCATTGCTCAATGTACCAATAGGACCGTCGAGTTGGCGCCATACAAATGTAATAGCCTCGCCATTAGGATCACTCGCAACTGCGGCTATATTCACTGTTCGCATTTCAGTAACTGTGGTGCTGGAGCATCAACTAAATGGACTATGTAGACATGTTGACCGCTTGAATCCAGAGGATTAACAGTAAAAGATGAAGAGGTTAAATAGTTAGGTAATTGTTGCTTTGAGCCGATGTGAGCATTTAGCAACGTTTTACTATTTATTTCGCTAAAAGCAGGGCCAATAAATGTGCTTGATGAAACAGCAGCTAAAATAGCCAACGTTAACTTATTATTCAAACTAACCTCCAGCAGTATTCATTTGGCAACAGCCAATCTAGTACTATATTTTTATATCTTTATTTGATGACCGATTGTTAATACTATCCTCAGCTATCGTTTTCATCCTAGCAACATTTGTTAATAAAAAAACCTGTTTTGATGTTTTTGCTATTCACAGTTATCTCTGTATAGAAGAACTTATGAGATAGCATAATCTTTCATCGGTTTTATGTCGGGGGCATTACACAGGTAAAAAGGTGTCGATATGTAGTTACAAAATTTATTTTATAGTCGCTTTACTTTTTCACTCAAACTTAGCAAATTTTTAACAATTAGGATGATTCATTCAAAATAGATGCAGAACGAGGTCTTTTATCATTAGTCCTTTGCAAAATACGAAAAAATTAGCAAAACACAAGATTCCACTATTAACTACTATATAGCTTGATAAAAAATCTAACGGATGTTGAATATGCAAGACAGAAATCACCTTTCTGATGTACAACCAACAAACAGCGTTTCCTTAATTGAAAACGGCCTGATAGAAATACCAATGTTACAATTGCTTGATGAAAATGGACACGAAACTAATAAAGAACAAAGTCCAAACATTGATCAAGCAACGGCTAAAAGAATTGCAGCAACAATGCAGTACATCCGTTTACTGGATGAACGCATGGTCGGTGCTCAACGCCAAGGCAGAATTAGCTTTTATCTTGCGTGTACGGGAGAAGAAGCGTCGACGGTAGCTAGTGCAGCTGCGTTATCACCAGATGATATGATTATGTCGCAATATAGAGAACAAGGCGCATTAGCTTATCGTGGTTACACTACCGAACAGTTTATGAATCAAATGTTCAGTAATGAGTTAGACCCAAACAAGGGCCGCCAAATGCCTATTCATTATGGTGATAAAACGCTGAATTTTATGACCATTTCGTCACCATTAGGCACTCAAATACCGCAAGCTGCGGGTTATGCATACGGACAAAAAATGTCAGGAAAGCCAGCCGTTACTATTTGTTATTTTGGTGAAGGTGCTGCTTCTGAAGGTGATTTCCATGCAGGCGTAAATATGGCTGCGGTATTAAATTGTCCAGTAATTTTCTTTTGTCGTAATAATGGTTATGCCATTTCTACGCCTGCTGAAGAGCAGTTTAAAGGCGATGGTATTGCGTCACGTGGCATTGGCTACGGTGTGAAAACTATACGTGTTGATGGCAATGATGTGTTGGCCGTTTTTGCAGCAACAAAGAAAGCACGAGAAGTTGCCTTAGCGCATAATTGTCCTGTGTTGATTGAAGCAATGACGTATCGTTTAGCTGCACATTCTACTTCAGATGACCCTAGCGGTTACCGTTCTAAAAGTGAAGAAGAAAAGTGGCACGCGAAAGATCCTATTGAGCGTTTTAGTAAGTGGCTAGATGGTAAAGGATGGTTTGATAAAAAAGCGACAGAAGCTTATTTAGAGAAGTCGAGAACCGATATTCTCGCTGCACTTAAAAAAGCTGAAAAGGTCCCGATTGCGCATATTGATGACATTGTTAATGATGTTTACGACACGCCGCCTTGGCACTTAAAAAAGCAACTTGTTGAATTAAAAGCTCATATTGCAAAATACCCTGAGCATTATCCTAAAACATCAGGGAGATTAAAATAATGGCGCAAATGAATTTATTACAGGCAATTAACAGCGCACTTATTACGGCAATGACCGACGATGAGAAGGTCATGGTGTTTGGTGAAGATGTTGGCCATTTTGGTGGTGTTTTTAGAGCCACGAGCAATCTACAAGAAAAATTTGGGAAAGGTCGCTGCTTTAATACGCCATTGACCGAACAAGGTATCATTGGTTTTGCTAATGGACTCGCATCACAGGGCTCAGTGGCAGTTGCTGAAATACAATTTAGTGACTACATTTTTCCAGCCTTTGACCAAATTGTGAATGAAACGGCTAAATGGCGTTATCGTTCGGGTGGTCAATTTACTTGCGGCACACTCACCATCAGAACGCCTTACGGTGGTGGAATTGCCGGTGGCCTTTATCATTCGCAGTCTCCGGAAGCTTTTTTTGCGCATATTCCTGGTATGAAAGTGGTCATACCGCGTAATCCGCGTCAAGCTAAAGGGTTATTACTAGCCTCTATTAGAGACGATAATCCGGTGTTATTCATGGAGCCGAAAAAGCTTTATAGAGCGTCTGTTGGTGATGTACCTCAGAGCGACTATGAATTACCATTGGGCAAAGCCGATATGGTAAAAGAAGGCACTGATATAACTCTATTAGCATGGGGGGCTCAAGTTGAAATTATTGAAAAAGCGGCAGCAATGGCCGAAGAAATAGGTGTTTCTTGCGAAATTATTGACTTACAGAGCATCCTGCCATGGGATGTTGAAACCATTTGTGAATCAGTTTGCAAAACGGGTAGATTACTGATTAATCACGAAGCACCATTAACAGGTGGTTTCGCAAGTGAAATTGCAGCAACGGTTCAAGAAAGATGTTTCTTGTCTCTGGAGTCACCAATAGCACGAGTTTGTGGTCTTGATACGCCATTTCCATTAGCACACGAAAAGGAATATATGCCTGATCATTTAAAAACATTCGAAGCTATTAAACGAACAATGGACTACTAGGAGGCAATAATGAAAGAATTTATATTGCCTGATATAGGCGAAGGTATAGTTGAATGCGAACTACTTGAATGGTTGGTGAAAGAGGGTGACAGCATTATTGAAGACCAACCGGTTGCTGAAGTTATGACCGATAAAGCAACGGTTCAAATTCCTGCAATGTACAGCGGCGTAGTCCGAAAACTGCATTACAAGGAAGGGGATATTGCGAAAGTACATGCCCCTTTGTTTGCAATGGATATCGATGACGAGGCAAACAATGACACTACAGATGAAGTGGTTTCGCCTTCATTAAGTGATAGCCCCGCTAGTCAGATGATAATGCCCCCTCCAGCGCCAATTACATCGGTAAACGCAGAAAAAATAGAAGCGTTTATTTTACCCGATATTGGCGAAGGTATCGTTGAGTGTGAAATTGTGAAATGGTGCATTCAAGAGGGCGATATGGTCGAAGAAGATCAAGTGGTTGTTGAGGTCATGACAGACAAAGCGGTAGTTGAGATACCGGCAAAATACCAAGGTAAAGTTGTGAAATTGCATTATCAGCAGGGCGATATTGCACAAGTACACACTCCATTGTTTGATCAATTGATTCAATCTGATGGCGTTGCAGTGTCAATCACCCCAGAGCAATCAACTGGCTCTACTGATACAGCAATGCAAACTGATGTATCTGACAGTACACAAAGTAATCGTGCGAAAGCACTGGCTAGTCCCGCGGTTAGACGCATCGCTAGAGAATATAAGATCAACATTGCTATCGTAACTGGCTCAGGCAAGAAAGGTCGTGTATTGAAGCAAGATATTGAATTTTATATGCAGAGTCAAAATCAACCGACACAAGCAGCAAATAAAGCCACTGCAGCGCCACAGCCTAGCATCACAGTTGCTAATCCGAACCGCCCATCGAGTGTTAATAATATAGGTCAGCAGGCAGAAGTAAGTAAAGTGATAGCGATGCGCGGCATCAAAGCTGCGATGGCCAAACAAATGATGTCAAGCGTCAGCACTATTCCACACTTCACTGTTTCTGATGAATTGATTATGGATAATCTAATTGCGCTGAGAAGTCTGTTAAAACCCGAGTTTGAACAACAAGGTGTTAAGTTAAGTTTCATGCCGTTTTTCATTAAGTCATTATCTCTGGCTTTGAAGGCCTTCCCTGAAATTAATTCGCGTTTAACTAAAGACGAGTCTGAACTGCATTATTTGTCATCACATAATATTGGGATGGCGATTGATTCTAAAATTGGTTTACTTGTACCCAATATAAAGAACGTACAAAATCTGTCGTTGTTTGAGGTTGCTCAAGAGTGCGAACGCATTATCAATGCAGCGCGCGAGGGTAAATTGTCAAATGCTGACTTGAGCAATGGTACGATAAGTATCTCAAATATTGGTGCTTTAGGTGGAATGACGGCAACTCCTGTGATTAATAAACCTGAAGTTGCGATAGTTGCTTTAGGCAAAACTCAGAAGCTACCCCGCTTCAATGATGCCGGGGTAGTAATTGCGCAAAGTATTATGATGTTAAATTGGTCAGGAGATCATCGCGTTATTGATGGTGCAACGATGGTTCGTTTTAATAACCTATGGATGAGTTACTTGCAGTCACCTGAAAAAATGTTGGTCCATCTGAAGTAAGCATTATTAACTTAGCGTGTATCATTGTAATATAGGTGCATCGTAGTGTTTTATTAGCCCGCATTATGCGGGCTTTTTATTTTAAGAGTGAGAAGGTTAGTGCTTAGTTATCAACATTCGTTTCATGCTGGCAATCATGCCGACGTGCTTAAACATCTCGTTTTAGTAGCTGTGCTTGAACGTCTGAATTTAAAGACAAAACCGTATTTCTTTTTAGACACACATGCCGGTGAAGGGGTGTATAACCTTAACTCGCAACAAGCGTTACAAAATGCCGAGGCAAAAACAGGTGTACTACAACTTAACCTAGGTCGTCAGTTAGGTGATAATGAAAATAAGAGCGTTCAACAAGAGTTATCTCTATTTGACACCTATGTAAACATTGTAAATAAGTATATAGGCGAACAGCAGTACCCAGGTTCTCCTATGGTTGCGTCAGCGTTATTGCGAAAAGGAGACAAAGCATTTGCTGCTGAGTTACACCCACAAGCTTTTGAGTCTTTGCAACAAAATTGTCGGCGCGCAGGCATCATTGCCCAACATCGAGATGGGTATGAAATACTGAATGCAGTGTTACCACCTACGCCAAATAGAGGTGCGGTATTAATTGACCCTCCTTATGAGCAAATGAGTGAATATGAACAAGTTATTGATGCTGTTGCTAAAGCCGTAAAACGTTGGCCGATTGGTATTTATATGATTTGGTATCCATTACTTTCTGATACTAGAGAAGATCGACAGACGAATGAAATTGTCAGTAACCCTAAATCGGCGTTGAGCGAAAAAATGTTATCTCAATTGTCCGGACTGAATGTGAAGTCGGTGCTAAATATTCAATTTTGCTCGGTCAAGCCATCCGAGAAAGTAGGCATGTATGGCTCTGGTATGTGTATTTTGAATCCACCATGGCAACTAGATAGTGACTTACATGAAATCTTAGAGACGTTGCAAGAAAAGCTTATAGGTGACAATAATAGACTCTCAAAAGTGGAATGGTTAAAAACCGAATAATGCAGCAACAACAACTTAAACACTTCTATATTCCGGATGACCAATCAGTTTATTTGCTTTCTCACAAGGACGCAAAAAAGCTAAAAAATTGGTTTGGATTGTGTATTTCACAACTTAAGAAATTAGGTTACACAGATATCGAAATGATTGGTAAGGGGGCTTTTGGCTTTGCTTTCGCGGGTACAGATAAAAAGGGCAGCGAGTTAGTTTTCAAATTTTCAAGAATTACCTTACCTCAGCATATTCAAGATCGACTCGAAGAAGAAGCGTTTATGCAAGGCTTGGTTGAACATCCTAATGTACCAAGATTAATTGAATTTCAGCGGATCAAGCGGCAATCAATATTGGTGATGGGGCGAGCACCAGGAATTGATCTTGAGAAGTATTCATTGCGTTTCGGTCCATTACCACCCCGAATTATTGTTAAGATCACCGTGCAAATTTGTGAAATACTTCGCTTCTTGAGAGAGTTTCAGCAAACTGGGGTATTTCGTCCTGTTGTGCATGGCGATATCAAACCTTCAAATTTAGTCTGGGATGAGCAGACAGAGCAGGTCAGTTTAATTGACTGGGGCTCATGTGTGTTTGCCCAAATAGATCCTTCAGGTCAAACGATTACCACGAATGTAATGGATTTGATGTCATCAGATTTACAACAAACTAATGCTAGACTCGGAGATGTTTACTTTATCGGAGACGATCAACTTGATGGTAAATTATCTAGCCCTCGATTTGACGAACAAGGCTTAGCTAGCACTATATATGCATTGGCGTCTGGTCAAGGCTCTCGATACGGTCGAAAAGCTATCCCCCCTGACTCACTGGGTTTACCGGTTGAGTTTGCAAAGGTACTGTCAGCATTAATGAGTGATGAGAGCACTCAACGCAGTGCTGGTGGCGATTATTTGTTGCAACACTATTCTCGATTCCGTCACCTGGTATTTGCACCAGACAGCTATCAAGACCATGCTTGCTTGGTGCCAACATGGGGGCACCAAGAGATAAAAGATATAGAAACTGTAGTTTATAGCTCAAGAAAGTCTTATCTTAGGGAGCAGGAAGGTATCGATATAGCTGAATTAAATTATATCGATGATGCTCAGTTTGAGCGCTATTACAAAAATTACCTGCAAGGTATGGGGGAAACCGAGAAAGGTTTTATTGCTGCAGTTAGTCGCTTGGGGAAATACCCTGTTGTTGGTGGGCTCGCGATACGATGGGAAGACGAAGGTATTTTTGTTGATTCAAGTCTAAATTTATATAACCCTAGCTTGCAGCTATCATTTGATCGAAGCGTTGATAATGTAATTAACTTAGCGCGCTGTATTTTGCGAAAGGGGGTTTTTAAAAGTTGTATGTTCAATGCAAAAAACACACTGCACGTTGAACGAGTGACTCAAAAGAAACCTTTTATTCCAAGCCCAAAAATGCAGATTCCGTATGAATTGAGTAAAACGTCATTAGCAGAAAATGAAAGTCGGATGCATTCTTATTTTGAAGATGGAGAGGATCCGGATGAATTACTGAAATTGCCAGATGTTCTGATGTCAAAAATTAAAAGTTTGAACGCAATTCATCATACCGGTTGTATTATTTTTGAAGCGCTTCCTAAACATTTAAAGGTACATAATTATTACACATTACTTGACCATTCGATGGAACTTGAATTTAAAAGTTTATTAAAAGAAATAATAGATTTAATTCCAAAAATTGATGGCTTAGGTATTTCAGGCTTTATGAAACTGCCATACAAAGACACACGATTTTTTAAGCATCAAGTAAAAATGTCACAAAAGTTTTATCCAAGAAACCCTAAAAAAACAGTTAATGAATAGTGAATTAACTACATGTCAAAGTGAGGTTACATTGTCAGATATTAGATTAGAGTCGTTGTTTGATATGGAAGAAATTGAACAAGGTTTATATCGAGGCCAAAGTTGGGACTTAGGTTTCAGAGCTTTATTTGGTGGGCAGGTCTTAGGTCAATCTATTGCTGCAGCCTATAAAACTGTTGAAGAGGGACGTATTATTCATTCCCTACATTCCTACTTTTTACTCCCAGGTGATGCACAAAAGCCAGTCGTTTACGATATTGAAAATGTGCGTGATGGCAGAAGCTTTTCATCACGCCGAGTCAAAGCAATTCAAAATGGACGCACTATTTTTATCATGACCGCATCTTTTCAAATTCCTGAGCCCGGATTAAGTCATCAGTTTGCGCAGATGCCTAAAGTGCCATCTCCTGATGATGTTGCTCAAGATATTAGGTTCTACGAAGAAAAATATGAGCAATTATCTGAAAGAATGAAGGAGTCACTGAGTTATCACCGGCCGGTTGATATTCGTACTGTTGATTCTGCGAACTCGTATACCGCTGAGAAACGCGAACCAAAACGTTCAATATGGTTAAAGGGAAGAGATAAACTTGATGGCCCTCTGCAAGTGCATCAGGCATCGCTTGCTTATGCCTCGGACTACCATTTTTTAAGTACATCGTTGCAACCGCATGGCTTAGCAGTGCACGATAAATCACTAAGATTAGCAACAATTGATCATGCAATATGGTTTCACAAACCGTTTAAATTTGATGATTGGTTACTATATGAAATGGAAAGTCCTTTCAGCGGAACTGGCCGAGGGTTAGTGCAGGGTAAAGTGTTTGATAAACACGGGATACTTGTTGCAACCACGGTTCAAGAAGGGTTAATGCGAAAAGTTGCGGTTTGATTTAGAAATAAGGAGATAGGCATGATATACAAGTTAGGTTCGGATAAAGTGTCATTAGGGCAAAATACATATGTGGCGCCTGGTGCACATGTTATGGGTAAAGTAACTCTGCACGACAATGCTAGTGTTTGGTTTAACGCTGTGTTGCGCGGTGATTGCGATTTAATAGAGGTAGGGGAAGGCAGTAACGTGCAAGATGGCGCTATTTTACATACTGACTATGGTTATCCAATGCACATTGGAAAAGGCGTAACCATTGGCCACAAAGCAATGCTGCATGGTTGTATTGTAGGAGATTACGCTCTTATAGGTATAAATGCGGTTGTTCTAAATGGCGCTAAAATAGGCCATCACTGTGTTATTGGTGCAAACGCGCTGATTACGGAGGGCATGGAAATTCCTGACTATTCAGTTGTAATGGGTTCGCCAGGGAAAGTAGTAAAAACCATCAAACACGAGCAAGCAGAGATGCTCGAAAAATCCGCCAAACATTATCAGGAAAATGCGAAACGCTTTAAAAATGAATTAACAGAGCAGCTGCAGTGATAGCTACCCGGTGGTTGCTTAAACACTATCAGTTTAAATTAACGAAATTTAGACGGTCGCTTAAAATGAGTAAAACTCAAATAAAAAGGCCCGGAACAATCGTTCCAGGCTTAGGGGAATGGCCCATTTCTGAGCCGTGCGCTAACTTTAACCGCAGATATCGTGTTTAGGTCTAAACACATAATTCATATCATTAGTAAAACATCCATGTCGGGGAGAAGCGAATTACAAATCCGACAGACGTTAATAATAGATCAAAATCGATTAATATATAAACAGATTTTGCAATTAATTTACATTTTTAACCGTTTTTAAACATAACATGAAATAAAACAAAGACCTAAAACTATTTAAAGTCAATGATTTAGTTTTAAATGTTCGCACAGCTTATGCGCAGGAAATGTACAAGTTATCCACAGGTTTAATCACAATTTAATCACTAATAGACTTGGAGCTACACTACTATGCTAAATAACATGATAGTTAGAGATTAAAAATCACTGAGTTTGATGATGTATTGTGTTAATTTTAAAAATATGGGGTGTGTCTTCATATTAATGTCGCTAATTAAAGCTATAGATAACAATATAGGTTATCGGCAAAACCTCATAAAAATGCTAGCAAGCCAGTTAGTTCATAAAAATATAGGGTAATAATGCTTCACAGAATTTGGTTGTTTTTTATTGTTAGCGCATTTGTTGCTACTTGTTGGAAAGTCATCGTTACAGGTGATTTAGGCGGTTTTGAAGTCGTCATGACCGCCGTCACTGCAATGGCAAAAATGAGCGTTGATATTGCCCTCGGTTTAATAGGTCTATTAGCGTTTTGGTTGGGAATTTTTAAGGTTGCAGAAAATTCTGGTTTAATTGCAAAATTTTCTAGAGTTCTGGAACCGTTACTATGCCGAATCATGCCCGACATCCCTCGCGGGCACCCAGCGCTGGGTAGCATCACGATGAACATGTCGGCTAACGTGCTTGGTTTAGATAATGCTGCAACGCCATTCGGTATAAAAGCGATGCAAGACATGCAGACCCTTTCCTCGGTAAAAGATACGCTGACCAATTCTCAGATTTTATTCTTGGTACTAAATACATCCTCGGTTACTTTATTCCCAATTGCGGTTTTTTTATATAGAGCAGAGCAGGGAGCTGCGCAACCGACCGATGTATTTATCCCAATTCTATTGGCAACAAGCGCATCTACTTTATTTGGCTTGTTTGTTACTTGTGCAGTGCAGAAAGTTAACTTATTTAATCGAGTAGTATTGACCTATTTGGTAGGCGTTTTTAGTTTACTTACCGCTGTTATCCTCTATTTTTCAAAGTTAGCTGCCGATCAACTCGCAGCCCAATCTTCACTCATAGCGAATTTCCTTTTACTACTCTTTATTGTCGCTGTGTTGGTGCAGGGCTGGAGAAAAAAACAGAATACATATGAGCAATTTGTAGATGGAGCGAAACAAGGCTTTGAAGTTGCCGTCACTATTATTCCATTTTTATTAGCAATGCTGTTTGCCATTGGTATGTTGAGAGCGAGCGGTCTGTTGGATTTAGTGATGAATGGAGTGTCATATTTGGTCAGTAGCATTGGCATGGATACACGTTTTGTTGATGCGATCCCTAATGCGCTAATGAAACCACTAAGCGGCAGTGGTGCGCGGGCCCTAATGATAGAAACGATGCAGCATCACGGTGCTGATTCATTTGCAGGAAGGCTGGCGTCGGTAATGCAAGGGTCTACCGAGACGACGTTTTATGTCTTAGCGGTGTATTTAGGTGCTGTTGGCATCAAACATAGTCGCTATGCTGTTGGCTGTTGTTTAGCTGCTGACTTTGCCGGTATTTTTGCCGCGATTTGTGTCAGTTATTGGTTTTTTGGTTAATATTGATGCTATTCGCTTTGTTTTTTGTACCAATTATTATGGGGATTAATAGTTGCCAGAATATTGTGGATATATAATGCAATGTTGAGTTGTTTTATAGTAAAAGACCTCAATATCTATGCTTGTAGAAACGGAGTAATACACTGGAACTTTTAAATTCTGTGAAAGCGCTTTTATTGACCTTTCACAGAGTGTTATTATAGAGCCAGTCAATTCTTAAGCACTTTAGCAAGCGACAGCTTGTAATAATGGGTATCAAAAAAATTAATAATGAGTAACAAAAAAGAGCAATACAAATTAATAAATGCGCAAGTGACAGCGTTAATATCAGATGAGCCTGACATGGTAGCCAATATGGCTAACATTGCAGCGGTGTTATTTAACACTTTAGAACAGATTAACTGGGCCGGATTCTACTTGCTCAAACAGGAACAGCTGGTGCTAGGTCCATTTCAGGGAAAGCCTGCTTGTATCAGAATACCTATGGGCAGCGGCGTGTGCGGCACATCAGCTGCATCACTTCAAACCATTATTGTGAAGGATGTGCACGCTTTTTCTGGCCATATAGCTTGTGATGCTGCTTCTAATTCCGAGATTGTTC
>JBLIKA010000056.1:0-20912 GCA_047637355.1 Glaciecola sp.
TAAACAATCCAAACTACTTAAGCGGACTGTCAGACGCTCCTCGATACAATGTCATCATCTGATTTTTAAAACTTTATATCTGGTAACCTTTTGACTGCTATAGGTTCTGACCGTGGGTATTGTTGTATTATTTTTAAATAATTATAAGTTGCAATATATTCAAGCAGTGCCATTCTACTCAAATTATGCTCATCTATTTCCGGATTGAATTTCATAAGAACCGGTAATCCATCGTATATATACAATGGATTAGTGCGAGAAGCCTTTAGGTCTTGTTTTAACACTACATGCAAAGGGTCTTCACCTATATTATTGAGGTTGTAAGGGGAATTCTCCTCACTCATTTAAGTCAATGACGTTAGGTTACGATTTTTTGCAGCATAATAAACAAGTGTTTTACCATATTCATCATTAGCTAATACATCAGCGCCACTTGCGTGTAATGCTTTTACCCTTGAGAGATTGGTAATATTAGAGTCATCATAAACATAATAGCTGGGCTCGTTAATCATTGAACTAGTAAAATCAACTGTTGTTGATTCAAAAATAAATCGGTTAGTAGGATATAATTTTATCAAAGTGTCCTTAACCATTAGACCAGAACAATCACACATTATGCACAGTAACATACACGGGTATTGTGGAAGTTACATTACAGGCAATATAAAAGTCAGTCCCTCTCAAGATCAAAAGCGCCGATCTTTCGCAGGATACTTTTATTTGGTTATTGGTTTAACTTACTTCCTATCCTCTACTGGGATCATAATATGTGCGTAATCGGTTTCGCCCCACATCACATAAGGACCACCTAATTGAGGGTCATTGGTAATGCCTTTGAGTACAGCTTTGGGCACAATGATCATCAGGTGCGGGCCTTCCTTAATAAAGTCGGGCGCATTCATATGGTCTGCATGGTAGGGGGTGGAGTTTGACACACCTCCATCGCCTTGTAACATATAGGAAAAGCCCATTTTGGTTGCAGTGAAAGGGGTTTTAGTACCTACTGCGGCCATCATTTCCATCCACACCGCATCGTTGCACATCGGCGCATTATCGTCGGGCATTGTTTCTGGCAAGCAGATCCAGCCGTTGTTTCCTTCTACGAGTACTTTTCCACGATACATTATTGTGGCATTGGCACTAATCATAGATGGTGCCGCGGATTTTGCTTTCGTGATCAGAACCTTTTTATCATCAGCATGGACAGTGCCAGCGATCAATAGTGCAGCAGTGGTAAGTAATATTTTCTTTTTATTTAGCTGGAGCATTAGTTTTCTCCTTGGTTGATTTTATATAAAGAGTAGAACACATTTCTTGTTTTCGCTAAAAAAAGTGAACAATTTAACTAACAAGAAGGAAAATCCAAGATTTTTTTAGAGCGATTGCAATTGCTCAAAGCAGACTGATTACTCATATTTGACTACGCCTACTGTTGACCTAGAATTACGATGGCGTTTCATAGCATTTTTTATGTGAGCGGCTATACTCTACGTAGTGGCTTAAATTAATCACAAATAACTATCCAATGATTGCAAATCATGAGGGTTTTTTATGGAACATCGATATGCTGTCCGTTCGCAAGTAGTCGAACTAGTTGAAATATGGGATGGACAAAAAAAATATGGTGAATTTGAAACAGAGAATTGGTGTTCAGGTGGTATATTTGTGAAAAATTGCCACAATCAAATTGGCTATTTTGGCGGTAAATATCTAGAGATTAAATGTTTCCTCAATCCAAATTTAAGCTATCAGGCAAGTTATAGTGTGATAGCAGTACATAAAACTAATACTGGCATAGGTTTTAGGTGGTCACATAGACAATATTCATGAAAATAGCAGCTAACCTGTTAGCACGCTTACTTTGCCCGTAGGTAACTTGTTGAAAATATCCGCAGGGGTGCTCTGTAAACCTTAACAACCGTTTTCTTAATAATAACTAGTGTTGCTGGTAAATACCGAAGTCAGAAAATGACATGTCGCACTTTAATTTTACCAAGACCAGACTATTCCCCGAAACTCAATAAAGCGTGAGCCTTTTCTATAGAGCCTTCTAGTGCTTGTTTTTGAATCTGCGTGGTGTAATAACAATCAAACTTATCGTTAAAATACCGAATACTTCAACAATATGTACTTATTAATCGATTCAATTGTTGTATGAGGTGCTAATTTCTTTTACGAACTTCTAAGTATGACAAAATCATGGTCTAATTGTGTAACTTAATATTGGATGACGTTTTTGGCTTGTATTCCTCATGATATCTACGACAATTCGCTGTAATGAGCTAGCTCAAAAGATTGAGTTAAACACCACCAATACAGTCAAAATACTTTTCACAACAATGGCAAATGCTCCGGCATCAAAGCCAGATGTAGTGAGAGACTCCTCCCCGCGTTATATACCTAATTCGCTATTGTTTGATTTTGAGCATGAGTTTGTTGATAAACATAAGCCATCTAGCAATATGATGCCTTCAGTAGAGGTGTTTCAATATGCCGCTCAAAAGCTAGGGTTGCGCTTAGATGATGAAATTGTTGTGTACGATGACTTTGGCAATTTCTGTGCGTCAAGGGTTTGGTTTATGCTTATCTCGATGGGTTTTACCAATGTTAAGACACTTGATGGTGGCTTACCAGAGTGGATCAAAGGCAAGCACCTAACGATCACAGCACTAACAAGTGCTGAGTCAACATCGGATGTCCAGATTAAGCCTACGTCTACAATGTCGTTCATCGATGCTGAATACATTAGCACGAAACTAGCAATGCTTGAGTCAAGAACAGCAGAGGCTTCAATACAGATCATTGATGCTAGAAGTAACGGCAGATATAAAGGATCGGAACCTGAGCCCCGAGCCAATATGAGAGCAGGCCATATACCAAGGTCTGTAAATATTCATTATGCCAGCTTACAAAACGGTGGTATTTTTAAATCTGTTGATGAATTAGAGACTATATTTGACGATAGTAATATTAATCTTCATAAAGAAATTGTTACTAGCTGTGGTAGCGGTATTACGGCCTGCATCGTTGCACAGGCTGCGGTCTCATTAGGTGCCAGTTGCGTCAGAGTGTATGACGCTAGTTGGTCAGAGTGGGGTGCAAGTGAAACACTTCCTATTGAGGTAACTCAGTAATGGGTGCGATTACTTTTAACTGGGTTGAATTTTTTTCAATAGCTGTGATTCATTTTTTCGCAGTTGCTAGTCCTGGTCCAGATTTCGCTGTTGTGCTAAAACAAAGTATTCAGCAAGGACGAGCATCTGCAATTTCAACCAGTGTAGGTATTGGGTCAGGTATACTTTTGCATGTTACTTACTCATTGATAGGTATTGGTCTTATTATAAAAACCACTCCTTGGTTACTTAACATCTTGTTGTATTTGGCTGCGGGCTACTTAACTTGGATAGGTATCAGTGCGATTAGAAGTCAACCGAACGGCCAAACGCAAGTTGCCCCTGCGACAGATGCACCTAAAAGTTTATTTAAATCATTTATGTTAGGTTTTATTACCAACGGGGTAAATCCAAAGGCAACATTATTCTTTTTGTCCGTTTTTACTGTCGCTATTTCGTCCAATACATTATTAAGCCACAAAATAATTTATGGTTTGTATATGGCTATCGCCACAGCTGGTTGGTTTATATTTCTTTCGATTGTTATTACACATAAACGGGTGCGAGTATTTTATGAATTAAACGGTTATATATTTGACCGCATAATGGGTATTATTCTAATCGTCATGGCACTATTTTTAGTGCTTAATGGTTAACTTGACTATTTTAATGAAAGGCGTTTCTTTCTTTATAGCAGCTTCAATAATATCGTTGCAAGATCCATAAGCATTCAATTAAACTATACATTTATAGCAGTCGTTTAAAGCGCCAGCAGACTACTAGCAAAAAATTAACATGGAAACTTAGTATTCAATGAATAAAGCATCATCACAAAATTATAATTTAGATATTAAAAGCCTGTTTGAACGCGGAAACGCAGCGACAAAGCAAAATTTCCCCGTTATTCTTCGCTGTATGTTTATTTTATTATTTATTGGATTAGCATCATTCGTTGCATTTTTTAATATTTATAATATTGAAACCGTTGGGCAGCTTGAAGCTTTGCAAACTGAAACCTATTTTTTTAATATGATATTGACAGTCTGTTTATCGCCATTAATGGCTGGTATTTGTATGTTGGCAGTTCAAACTGAACGCAAACAATCCATCAATGTTATGAGCTTGTTTATGTATGTTCCCCTCATACTGTGGTTAGCGACGGCAGAATTGATTGTTTCATTATTAACTCAGGTAGGTATGACTTTATTTATTTTGCCGGCAATCTATATTTTTATCACGACTGTTTTTACTAAATTTCTAATAGCTGATAAGCAACTCCGTCCTTTTATGGCGATAAAATTATCCATTCAAATGTGTAACCAATATCTGTTGCAACTTACCCTCTTATTCGCTATTTTTTTGGTTTTATTTCTGCTTGGCATGATAACGTTTGGATTGGCATTTATTTGGATAGTGCCCTTGTATTATAACGTTTTAGGTATTTTGTATAATGACTTGTTTGGGGCAAAAGACGAAGCTCAGCAAGTGGATCTGACTACTAACACTGAGGAAACTCATTTTGATGCATAAATTCAAAATTATTTCGATTGCAACCATCGTGCTTGTCCTCGTTCTGTTTGCCATATATTCAATGCAACCTGAAAAATCGGCAATTCAAACGGTCCCGCAAAGTGAATCGGCTAAAAGGCCTATTCCTGATTTCAATCAATTCGACAATACTACCGATAAAAAGAAAGCTTTTTTTAGTTATCTTAAGCCTTCAATAGAAACTCAAAATAATCATATTTTGATGCAACGAGAATTTATTCATGGTTTAAGAGCAAAGCATATATCTGGTGAAATGATTACTGAAAAACAAATGGAAGAGCTTGTTTGGTTAGCACGAGAATATAGAGCTGATATGGGCGATGACTTAGACGCCACCTTTGACCAGCTTTTAACTAAGGTTGATATTATTCCCGTAGCATTAGTTCTAGTTCAAACGGCAAACGAATCGGCTTGGGGAACTTCACGGTTTGCCCTTAAAGGATATAATTTTTTTGGTCTTTGGTGCTTTAAGAAAGGCTGTGGGTTTGTCCCTAAACGTCGTAATGACGACGCGGAGCACGAAGTTGCTAAGTTTAATAACCTATCTAGGGCGATGTACACCTATATGCGAAACTTGAACAGGCATGATGCTTATCGGGACATGCGTAGCATACGTAAACAACTTCGCAGTAAAATGGAGCCAATTTCGGCTATAGCATTATCCGAAGGTTTAACTAAGTATTCCGAGCGTGGTGATGATTACGTTGTGGAATTAAAGCAAATGATTAGAGTGAATAGGGAACATATGTAATGCACAAAACTGCTGTAGCTGCTGTATTAGCAATGTTGTTAGTGCAGCCAGTAATCGCTGATGAAGTAGAAGTCAGATATAAGACATTTTATAGCCACGTCAAAAAGTTAGATAATGAGGATACTCAGGCTCTCCAATTTGCGTTCGGTTTTATGCATGTTGGGACAGGTAAACTTTGTACTATTAATAAAGCACGCATCAGCACTCAAAAAGTTCAGATCCCTTTAATAGTGACAACAGAAAACCGATTTACCATTCGTTCAGAGAAAGCATTGAATTTAGCTGATGCCTTTGTTGTTATTGATTTTGAAGAGCCGTCGAATCAGTGTGATATATCAGTTCAACTTGAAACTAAATCTGAGTATTTAAAGACTGAATATACGTTTGAAGAAATGCAGTTTTTGTATGAACAGTACGAAGCATTTTTTAATGAGATGGGAAGTTTTTTGTCATTTATGATGCCAACCGTAAACGGTTTAATGCTTCAATTCAGCGATGAAAACCTTGACGAGACTACAAAAACCGGTGAAATGGTATCTGCTGGGATCCTGATGCTCAATGATGAGTGGTTCGAGCGCAGGAAAGGGCTGAAGCTGCAAACCAAGGCGTTACGCATAACTGCTATAGCGAGCAAATAGCTACATTTTCCCTACCAAATTTAGTTGAAAAGCAATTTGTTGAGATAAGCGCTCAACTGCTTGTTTGCCTTTTTCTGCAACCTCACTCGCACGGTAAAATTCCAGCATGCCTACATCATGTAATTGTGGTTCTATTAGAATATCAGGTGGCTCGCCGGCAAGTCTTGAGCGCGTCACTCTAGCTTGCAGGATTTCTAGTGAACTACTCATGACACCTACAATTCCTGGTGATAGTCTCTTATTCGGCTTCGGATCTGGTGACAGCCATTTTTTTATAAAGCTATCGTCTGCTCTATCAAGCATAGCATCTGTTTTTCTTTGATTTTCTTCATGCTCAAGTTCGCACTTTTCAATCAGTCTAGGACGAAAATCAGCACTAAGGTTTACTGCAATAACAAAATCAGCTCCCATATGTCTGCATTGATTTACCGGGACAGGATTAGCAACGGCACCGTCAACTAGCCATCTGCCTTTATGGTCGACGGGGCTGAATAGAGCTGGAATAGCGCAAGAAGCTTGAATCGAGTCACCAATTTCACCTTTATTAAATACCACTTCTTTACCGGAATAGAGATCAGTTGCAACACATGCAAATGGGATGTTCATAGCCTCGAAAGTAGAGGCACAAAAATCACTTTTTAATTTATCAAATACTTTTTGGCCGCTAGCTAATCCACCTCGTCTAAATCCAACACCCAGGAGTTTAAATACTTGCCACTCGGTTAGTGTGTTTGTCCAATCCTCTAATTCATCTAACTTTCCGCTGGCAAATGCGGCTCCAACATAGGCACCAATGGAACAGCCAGCGATAATATCTATCTGAACACCAGCCTTTTGCAATGCTCTAATAATCCCAATATGCGCCCAACCTCTAGCGGCACCAGCACCAAGCGCAAGTCCAATTTTCATGTAAATCCTTGTTAAAGTTCTGTCGTTACTGAGTATCTAAATAGTTTATAAATAATACAACGCTATAGTAACTTAATCTTCGTCTTTTGTTGGTTTTACGACGAGCGTATCGCACTCAACCCCGTCAATAATTAGCTCAGCGGTATTGCCGAGAAGCGCCGCAGATAAACCTTTACGACCAACCGAACCAATGACTAACAAATCGGCACTATATTCTTTACACAACGCAGGAATAATATCTTCAGGTAATCCTTCTAACACATGGATATTAGCGCTGTCTAATTTGTACTTTTCACCAAGTTCCAGCAATGTCTTAGTATGTCGTTGTTGTACTGATTTATTATAAATCTCGGGAGAGAAATTAGGGACTTCTACCGCGATATGTATTGGTGCTCCCGCAAATGAATTTGCCAAGTGTAGCGTTGCATTGAGCATTTTCGATAAAGCACAAGCAGTCTCAGCCACTTTGTCACTCAAGCATGTGTGCACGTCATCTTTCGCTGAAACTCCGATTGAGCTGACTATAGTGCCCCCTTGAGGCCATTCGTGGTACTTTACTAAGAGAACATCCACAAAAGAATTACGCACAATGTGCCAGTCACTTGGCGTGAACAGAGTCGATGCTAACAATCCATGCTTTTTAGTCGATTTTATAATCAAGTCACATTTATATTCGCTGCAAGTGTCTATTACTGACTCATGTAATTTTTTATACCAAGTAATGACGACTTCTACATTATTTTCGCATTTTAGTCGTTTTACTAAGGCATCTAGCTTTGCTTGCTCATGCTCAACCATTGCCTGCTTCATATCGAAACGCTCGTCACTGGTAAGCACGGTTGTCATGTCATAGGATTTATCATAGACACAACTCAGTGCAATAATTTTTGCGCCGGTTTTTTCGGCGATGCTCAGAGCTCTTAGCAAAGATGACTGCTGCTCAAGGGTAGGGTCGGTAACAGCTAATATTTTTTTACAATTAAACATAGGTTTCTCCAAAACTGTTGTAGCTACTTACATTATGAGTCTTTTTTTTTTCTTTAGGGTCCTAGCAACGACATTGCCCCATATCAAAGCATGCCATTAAAAGCCTTACTGGCTTTATGACACGACTATGATGGGGTATGGCAGGGCGAAATTTGGGTTGTATATTAACGTTACTGAATTTAATAAGCACTAGTGAAGTTAACTTCCATATCAGGAAAACGCTGCTTAATGCCATTAAAGTCAACAATAGATATTAATTTTCCATCTACCTTGATTAACTCTTCTTTCTGAAAACGTGTTAATAACCTACTAATAGTTTCTAAAGTTAACCCCAAGTAGTTACCAATTTCATTTCTGGTCATGGACAAATTAAACTGTTTTGCAGAAAAGCCCCTTTCCTCGAATCGTTGGGATAGGTCGTTCAAAAAATACAATAGGCGTTCCTCTGCGCTGCGCTTATTTAATAACATCATTAGGTCATGGTCATGTTTTATTTCGGCACTCATGAATCGAATTATCTGTTGGCGAAGCTTTGGAAATTTAATCGACATTTGATCCAATGTATCGTAGGGCAACTCGCAAACCATAGCGGTTTCTAATGCTTGAGTATAACTAGCATGTTTATTGTCTTTTAAAGCGTCAAACCCAATAATATCGCCTGGGAAATGAAAACCGATGATCTGTTCTACACCGTCCTTGTCGCTTACATAAGATTTCAATGAACCAGAGCGAACTGCAAATAATGAATGAAATTTATCTCCATAACTTACCAATTTATCAGTCTTGTGAAGAGGCCTTTTTCGCTCGATAATACCGTCTAGCGACTCGAGTTCGGCTTTGTTTAAACTAACCGGTAAACATAAGTGACTAAAACTGCAACTCTGACAGTGAATCGAAAGTTCAGAACTCTTTGCCATAACACACCCTCCCTCTGATTCGTTTACAGTTAAGTATTACCCACAAGTAGATTGAAGGTCAAGCTCAAAGCAAAAGCAAATAACAGGGCCGAAATGACTTTTCGTGTCATCTTATGTTGAAAAACAGGTACCAAAAAACTAGCACCCAGGCTTGTTGCCATAAGCGTGGGTAGTGTTCCTAAACCAAATGAGAACATCACTAATGCACCTTGCATTGCTGACTCACTAGCTAACGACCAAGTGAGCACTGAGTAAACTAATCCACAAGGAAGCCAGCCCCAAATCATTCCGTAAGCCAGCGTATATAGTGGATTTTTAAACGGAATTAGTTTTTTAGACAAGGGAGATATTTTTCTCCAAAGTTTACCCCCAATTTTCTCCAGTAGAGATAGACCTTTGTACCAATCGCCAATATAGAGTGCTAATAAAACTAAAAATACAATACTAATGATTTGTAAGATGGGTAAGCTAGATTGAAGATTGACCGTCGCCATACCACCTACAAAGCCGGTGATTGCCCCTGCTATTGTGTAGCTAATAATACGACCAAGGTTGTATGAAAATATATAGGGAAGTTGGGACTGGTCCTTAGGGATCGCAAATGAAAAAGCACTTGCTATGCCGCCACACATGCCGATGCAATGAACGCCGCCAGCAATACCGATAAAGAAAGCACCAATGTAATTAATTTCGAACATTATTTACTATCTTCGGTGTCATCAACTTTGTCTTTTTGTTCATTCGTATTAATGCTTTCCTTGTTGATGTCGTCATCAAACAAAATGCTGTACCCCTGTCGATCCAAATCTTCAAATTGATTTGACCTTACGGCCCAGAAAAATATGATCACGCCAATACCCACTATAATAATTGCTAGGGGGATTAATACATAAATGATACTCATAAGCGCTTATCCATTTTTCTTTACCTTAATCTCTAAGCAGACGGGTTGAATTATAAACTACAATAATTGAACTAATAGACATACCAAGCGCGGCCATCCAAGGTGTTAGAAAACCAGCCATCGCTAATGGTAAAACAAGTACATTGTAACCAATTGCCCAAACCATATTTTGCTTTATCGTGCGCCGAGCTTTTTTAGCCATAGACAATACCAGAACAAGTGAATTTAATTGGGCGTTGAGTAATATGACGTCAGCTGCATTTTTAGCTAGGTCTGATGCATTTCCCACAGCTACTGATACATCGGCAGCAGCGAGTACAGGAGCATCATTAATACCATCACCTAGCATTAGTACTTTTTTACCTTGCTGTTGTAGTGTTTTAATGGTCTTTAGTTTTTGCAGCGGAGTGCATTGAGCATAGGTTTTACCAATGCCTAATTTAACTGCGATATCATGTACGTTTTTTTCGCTATCGCCACTCAATATACTTGTTTCATATCCACCTAACTTTCTTAATATGTCAGCTACGTCGTGTTTTATTTCGTCTGCTAACCAAAAAGCAGCCACAACATCTCCATCTTTTGCAAGGATGATTGACGCATCGACGAATTCATTAACTAATTCACTTTTAACATCTATACCAATAAAATTTGCAGAGCCCAACTGATAACTATGGCCATCAATAGTCCCGTAAATACCATTGCCAACACTAACGTTAAAGTTATTAATGTGTTGGTGCTGAATATTAATATTGAATTTTGAAAATGCTTTTGCAATAGGGTGCTCAGATCTTACTTCTAACGCCGTCGCAATAGATAGAAGCGTGTATTTCTGAGATGCATCTGCGGTCCATATTTTTTCTATAGAAAACTCCCCACGGGTTAGTGTGCCTGTTTTGTCGAACACAATGTCAGAAATTTCGGTAAGTTGTTCGAGTGCATCTGCGCGTTTGAGTAGTATGCCGCTCTTATTTAGCTTTGCCATGGCGCAGGTCAAAGCTGAGGGTGTTGCTAAGCCAAGCGCACAAGGGCAGGTAGCAACGAGCACAGAAATAGCTATCCAGAACGCATGAGGGCTGTCTTGCAAGAACCAAAATGCATATGTAAACGCAGTGAAGGCCAATACTATAATACTAAAATGTCTGCTCAGCCTGTCTGCCATTAAAGCGACTTTAGGTTTATTGACCATTGCCGCTTCTTGTAATCGCAAAATTTGATTTACCGTCGCATACTTTAGCGTTTTGGTTACTTTAATAGTAATAACGCCGAGTTGATTTAACGTACCACCATAAACATGCGCGCCTGGTTGTTTGTCAACGGATTCAAATTCACCCGTTAACATCGATTCATCGATTATTGCCTTTCCCTCGGTGATCTTTCCATCAACAGGCACAATTTCACCTGCCTTGACCAGCACCAAATCATTAATTTTTAATTGCTTGGCCAATACCGATGTTAATTCGCCGTTTACCCATTTATAAGCGGTAACAGGGATATGTTTCAACATATTTGAGGATATTTGATTCGCTTTATGTCGAGTCCGTTGTTCTAAATAACGACTAATAAGAAGAAAGAATACGAACATACAAATTGATTCAAAATAGACTTCTGCATCAACATCATTGACAGTTATTAAACCAGCAATATAGGTTGAAAATATCGCGATGGTAACCGATATATCCATATTGATTGTTTTTGCCATTGTGGCTTTTAATGCACTAAGGTAGAAGACGCTGCCTGAATACAACACAACAGGAGTCGTTAAAACTAGACTTACCCAGTTAAAAAATCGTGTGGTTTCAGCTTCGATATTACCAAATAAATCGAAATATTGTGCCATTGCTAACATCATAACCTGCATGGTCATTAAGCCAGCTAATCCTAATTTCTTTAAATAACTTTTTTGTTCATTTTTAAACGAGACTTCGTGATTGTCAGCCTGAAAGGGGAGGGATTCGTATCCTATGCTTTTAAGTTGCTTGAGTAGCTGAGAAAGTTTAATTTCCTTATCATTCCACGTAATCATTGCTCGACGGGCACCCACGTTAACAGCAACTTGTTTAACGCCTACTACCTTGGCAAGTTGTTTCTCTATTAACCACCCGCAAGCCGCACAAGTTATACCTTCTACAGTTAACTGTATTTGCTTGTGCTGGCCATTTTCAAAAACAAACTCCTCTTGCAGTTCTGGCTCGTCATACACAGCGAGTTTGCTCATTGTGTTATCAAGTGCTGCGTCGCCTTTTGTTGCTGGCTCTGTTCTAAATTCGTAGTAACTCTCTAATCCATTTTCAACAATGGACCTCGCCACTGCCTGGCAACCCGGACAGCACATATTATGCGTTTTGTGGAGAATGGTGACAGGATATTTGTCACCTTCTAAATTAGGAAGACCGCAGTGAAAACAAGCGTCCTTCGATACATTAATAGCCATTGATAATGGATACCGCCGTTATGGATTGAATTTGATCGCCGCAGACGCAGGCAAAATAACAGTCTTCTGAACTTTCCAATTTTCGTCAAGTGGTGTGAGGCGTAATCGCCATTTACCGTTGATACTCGTATCGGTTGATGCCCTATAAATTCCATTCGCATCAGCGCTTAACAATACATGAAAGTCTTTGTCTTCCTGGGTGACATGATAAAAGTCTAATTTAAGTGCTTGTTTAGTTTGCGGAGCCCCGGATAGAAATTCAACTGAGATAAAATCATCAGTGATGTTTAAGGTCGTTATAATATTTAATTCCTTAGCCTTTTCAATTTTATCTAGCCTAGCATTAATAGCTTTACCTTCTTTATAATAATCATCAACTACTAAGCTGTTTGTCCCGTCGGTTGCATAACTCACAACAATTCCGCCAACAATGAACGACGACAACGGAATACAGATTAAAAACCAAGGCCAAAACTGCTTGTACCATGGCTTACTGTCTAACTCTTCCATAATGCGTAAACTCTTCTTTAATATAAGGTGAAATAACTGATTAGTTGATAAGGAGTACACTGACTCGGACACAAAAAAGCCTCGGCAATAGGAGGCTTTTATAGTCGTTTTCTAATTACTTTGAGACAGGCTGTAAACATAAGCTGCAACAACATGCACCTTATCTTCGCCAAGCGTCTCTTTAAATGCCGGCATTACTCCGTTGCGTCCATAATAAAGGGTCTGCGTTACTGTCTTTTGGTTACCACCATATAGCCATATATTATCTGTTAGGTTAGGGGCCCCAAGAATTTGATTTCCTTTACCATCGATCCCATGACATGCTGAGCAAATTACAAATCTTGTTTTCCCGGCTTCTTTCAAACCGAGGTCAACGTCACGGCCACTTAAGCTGAGAGTGTATGCAACAACTTCTGCTACACCGTCCTCACCCATACTATTTAACCAACCCGGCATCGCGCCACGACGACCTAAAATTAACGTTTCCTTAATCTTGTCCCCAGAGCCACCATACAGCCAATCGTTATCAGTTAGATTAGGAAAGCCAGATGCTGCGCCTTTCGCATTTGAACCGTGGCATTGTGCGCAGTTTTGCAAAAATAAACGCTGACCAACTTGCAACGCTCTTTCATCCTTAGCTAAAAGCTCAACTGGCGTTTTTGCATATTCAGCAAAAATAGGATCAAATTTCTCATTAGCATATTTGATTTGAAGTGCGTAGTCATTCCAGTTGCCGTCATCAATATCTTTTTGTAATGCTAATTTGGATTCCTCCAATGAAAGTACGCCTTGATTAGAACTAGTCCAACCCAGCACTCCTTTATAGCCGCCTAAGCCTGGATAAAGAATCAAATAGGCAACGCCCCAAACAATACAAATGTAGAATAAGATTGTCCACCAACGAGGTAACTGATTATTCAATTCTTCTATGCCGTCGAATACGTGTCCCATTGACGCGCCTTCTTCAACTCCAGTATCGTTTGATAGACACCACCGCAAAAGCAAGAAACAACCTAAGATCGAGCCTAGCGTTATTACAGATATCCAAATTGTCCAAAACATGCTCATAAGTTTAAGACTCCTGATCTTCTTTATTTAAATTTGTCTTTTTTTCATCATCGAAAACCAAATTTGCTGCTTCATCAAAGTTCTTTTTATTGCGACTGCTGAACGCCCAATAACAAACTCCAACGAAAGAGACGAAAACGATGACCGTAAATATGCTGCCTATAGTTCCTTGGTCCATTATTTTAGATGTGTCCCAAGTTGCTGCAGATAAGCAATTAAGGCTTCCATTTCTGTTTTGCCTTTGACTGCAGCTACAGCACCTGCAATATCCTCATCTTGATATGGCATACCTAACATGCGGTTAACCTCCATTTTCTTAACAATATCTTCACCGTCAAGCGTGTTTTCAGCCAACCAGGGGTAACCTGGCATATTTGACTCAGGAACAACGTTTCTCGGATTCATTAAGTGGACGCGATGCCACTCATCACTATAGCGTTGACCGACTCGGGCTAGATCAGGTCCTGTTCTTTTTGAACCCCATAAAAAAGGGCGTTCCCAAACAGATTCACCAGCTACCGAGTAGTGTCCATACCGTTCTGTTTCAGAACGGAAAGGGCGGATCATTTGGCTATGACATCCAACACATCCTTCACGGATATACAAATCTCGGCCTTCCAACTCTAGCGCGGTATATGGGCGTAATCCCTTAACTGGCTCTAATGCTTGTTGGTCAAACATGAGTGGAAGAATTTGTGCCATTGCACCAAAGCTGATCGCGACTAAAATAAGAACAGTTAACAAGCCAACGTTTTTTTCTAATAACTCATGTGGATTTTTCATTATCGCTATCCTTACGCTGCAGCAGTTGCAGGCTTTGCTGCAACGCTTTCTTTAGGTGCGTTAATAGTGCGGTAACAGTTGTATGCCATAATCAGCATACCTGTAACAACAAATAAACCACCAATGAACCTGACAATATAGAAAGGCTTAGAGGCCTCTAATGATTCAACAAAAGAATAAGTTAAGGTGCCGTCTGAATTGACTGCTCTCCACATTAGCCCCTGTAATACACCAGACATCCACATTGCGACGATGTACAAAACTACCCCGATTGTTGCTAACCAAAAGTGAATGTTAATTAGCTTTGTACTATACATTTTCGGCTGACCAAACAAGATAGGGACTAAGTGGTAGACAGAACCAATAGTAACCATAGCTACCCAACCTAGGGCGCCAGAATGAACATGTCCAACAGTCCAATCTGTATAGTGAGATAAAGCATTGACTGTCTTAATTGCCATCATTGGTCCTTCGAAGGTAGACATACCATAAAATGATAATGAAACAATTAGAAAGCGTAATATCGGATCCGTTCTTAGCTTATGCCAGGCACCTGAAAGCGTCATAATGCCGTTTATCATTCCTCCCCATGACGGCACGAATAGTATTATTGACATCGCCATTCCTAACGACTGTGTCCAATCAGGAAGCGCTGTGTAATGAAGGTGATGTGGGCCAGCCCAAATGTACAGTGATATGAGAGCCCAAAAATGAACAATTGATAAACGGTATGAATACACCGGACGACCAGCTTGCTTAGGTACAAAGTAGTACATCATTCCTAAGAAGCCTGCGGTTAGGAAAAAACCAACTGCATTGTGCCCGTACCACCACTGCATCATGGCATCAACAGCACCTGCATAAATGGGGTATGACTTTGTCAAACTCACTGGAATAACCATGCTGTTACCGATATGCAGCACAGCAACAGTTAGCATAAACGCACCCAAAAACCAATTGGCGACATATATGTGAGATGTTTTACGTATAACAAGCGTACCAAAGAAATTGATAATGTAAGCGAGCCAAACTAGTGTAATTAGAATGTCTATTGGCCATTCTAATTCAGCATACTCTTTGCTAGATGTGTAACCTAAAGGTAAGGTTATAACAGCCGAAACTATAACCGCTTGCCATCCCCAAAAGGTAAAGGCAGCTAACTTGTCACTGAACAATCTAACCTGTGATGTTCTTTGTACAATGTAATAGGAGGTCGCAAATAACGCGCTTCCGCCAAATGCAAAGATAACAGAATTAGTATGCAGAGGACGTAACCGAGAGTAAGTTAACCATGGAATGTCAAAGTTCAATGCAGGAGCAAATAATTGCGCAGCAATTAAAACCCCCAATGACATCCCGATAATGCCCCACACAACAGTCATTACTGTGAATTGCCTGACAACTTTATAATTGTATTCAGGGTGTACTTGGCTTGTTTCGCTCATATTAATCTATCTTCCGCGTCGAGAAAAAATAACTACATCCCAATGCTGTTAACCTACGTTTCTCTCCAGTTGAGTAGTGAGACTAAGTTAAGTAAGCTATTGAGGTGTTACATACGGATAATAATGTTTTTAAGTACAAAAAGATATATTACTTGAGTAGGACTTGATCTTCATCAATAGAGACATGTCTAGAGTTAATAGAATGTAAATAAATTAGAGAAAAATGTATTCAAAACAGACACTAATACTCTTTATAGCCCTAATAGCAATAAGCATTTCAGGGGTTTATTATAAAAATGTTAATGGTAAAAAGAATCATCAAGAAGAATGTGATTTAACAGTCAAAAAGTGCACTTTTTTATACGAAAAAAATAAAATAAAAGTCAATTTTTTATCTCCGATCGTTACTGAAGAAGAAATTTTACTCGCTATTGAGATGCCCCAAGAGTTAAAACTGACAAAAGCTTGGATTGAAGGGGCTAATATGTTCATGGGTAAAACACCCATTATCAAAGAAGAATACGGTTATGTAACGTTTTTGGGGAGTTGCAGTCTTGCTCAAATGCAGTGGCGATTAAACCTACATGTTGAAAATCAAAACGGCCAGGTAAAAACTTACTCAGCCGCTTTCTATACAACAAATGGCTGAATTACATTTGAGATTGCAGATAATTGGATAATCCCAACATTTCTATCAATCCGAGTTGTTGTTCTAACCAATGTGCATGGTCCATCTCAGTGTCATCTAACAAAATCATTAGCATGTCACGAGTTACATAGTCTTTTTCACTTTCACACATTGCGATAACGTTTCGTAGTTTGTCTGCAACCTCATATTCGACGCGTAAATCGCTTTGTAACATTTCAGGTACGTTTATACCTACTTTGTAACCAACACGCGTCTGCATATCGGGCTTACCGCCTAAAAACAACATACGCTCTATGAGTTTAGTCGCATGACCTTTCTCATCGTCAAACTCATGATTAATACGTTCATATAGCTTATGTAAACCCCAGTCTAAGTACATTTGAGAATGCACAAAGTACTGGTCCATTGCTGCTAACTCATAACCAAGGAGGGTGTTTAACCCACCAATTATATTTTTATTGCCTTGCATATTAATCTTCCTCTACTTGAGACTGAAGGTAGTTTTGAATACCCAACTGTTCGACTTGGTATGCTTGAGTGTCCAACCAATCATAGTGCTCCTCTTCGTACTCAAGAATACCAGCTAACATATCCCGAGTTACGAAGTCCAAATGTGACTCGCATAGTGCTATCGCATCTTTCATTTGTGGGATTTGCTTAGTCTGGAAACCTGCATCACACTTAAGCATTTCTATCGGATTTTCACCTATGTTTATTTTTCCCAGCATTTGCAAGTTAGGTAAACCTTCAAGAAATAAAATCCGGGTTATTATTTCATCTGCTTGTTTCATATCCTTTATGGATTTTTTGTAGCACTTTTCGTTAAGTACCTCAAAACCCCAATTTTTGTACATTCGAGCATGTAAAAAATATTGATTAATTGAGGTGAGTTCAGTAATAAGTACTTCATTGAGCACTTTAATGACTTCTGGTTTACCTTTCATTTAGCTACCCTTATGCCTGAAGCAATGACGAATACGTTTCTCTTGATTAACTACTAGTATAGAGAGGTTTTGACTAATATCAATAATAATGAAAAATAATCGTTATATATCAATGCGATACTAAAGAGAATGATTTTCATTAAGTATTTGATTACTAGTAATGTTACCGCTTAATTTTTTGTGTTGTTTATCATTTCAAAGCTTTCTTCGGCAAAGCCCAAACCAGCTTCAGCAAAAAAGTTAAATACCTTATCCACGCCCACATCTAGGAGAGGTTGAACTTCATCTTCATACCTTGCAATAGCGGCAATTTTCCCGGAGTAAGAAGCGTTTCTGAGTTGATTAGTAATATTTGATGAGTCATCTATTGATGGCAATGCTAATAAAATCAGTTCAATTTTACTTATATCCACATTTTCCCATAAATCGATATTTTCCCCATCGCCAAGAATAGCAACATAGTTTTGTTCCCTCAGCGAATTAACCTTATCTAAGTCAGCGTCCATACCTGTAACACCTTCTTCCATCAATTTTGCTAGTGTTTTAAATGCACCTTTTCCAACACGGCCCATACCGATAACGAGTACTTTTGTGTCTCCCATTTTGGGGTAAACATCTTCAGGCAAAGAGACTGGTGATTGAAACAGTTTAAGGCGGCCTTTATGAGTATTGTATTGATTGTGTGAACTCTTATAAAGAGCGCTTGTGAATACAAACGAGAATGAAACACTGAGTGCCATTATGACTAGCCACACACTATCCAGGAGTCCAACGCTTACAGACACAGCCGCTACGATCAGTCCGAATTCGCTATAATTTGACATCACCAAACTGGAGAGAAAAGAAGTTCGTGCTCGCAGCCTAAATTTGGTAAGTAAAATGAAAAACAAGTAAAACTTAAGCGGCAACAACAATGTTATTAATAATGCAATGCCCGTAATTTCTAGCGTAGGAAGAGCGGTCAGACCTATGGTTAAAAAGAAACCAATTAGAAAAAGATCTTTGAAGCTTAATAACGATTTCGACAATTCATTTGCTTTAGAATGTCCAGCAAGTAATACGCCAAAAATAAGTGCACCTAAGTCGCCCTTAATGCCAACAAGTTCAAATAATTGATATCCTCCTAAAGCTAAAATAAAGCCCGTTAGTGGAAGTAATTCACCATGTCCAGATTTGTTCAAAAGTTTGTGCAGCAAAGGAACAATGGGTATCAGTAGCAAAAGTAAAAGAGCCCAAGGTGAGGGGATTTCGCCGGTTGCGGCAACCATAAAAAGTACAGCAAAAATATCCTGCATTACTAAGATACCAATAGCGACCTTGCCATGTCGGGTTCTACTCTCGCCGCTCTCTTCCAATATTTTAACTACGCAAACCGTAGAACTAAAACTAAATGCAAATCCAATTAAGGCTGCTGTTAGTGCGTCCATGTCGGTGAAGTAGGGTAATCCAATTAAACTTAATAGCAAAAATGCAGCACTGACAAATGCTATCCAGATGGTCGAATGTAAAAGACTGCTCAACCATATTTCACGTTTTAATAGGTCTTGAATATTCAACTTTAAACCGATAGTAAAAAGCATAATTGTAATGCCAAGATCAGCAATTTCTTGCAAGCTGCTATTTGTTTCTATCCCCCAAGCATTGAGGGCAAATCCGGCAATCAGGTAGCCAATGAGTGGAGGCAGACTCAATAACCTAAAACCAAATCCAAAAACAAAAGCAATTAATAAATAGATGTATTCCATCAGTTTCTTATATTCTCAAATAGTAAAAATAAATGTTTTAGCTAATATCGAACGATATTCACTATTAATCGAGTTAATGATGGGTATTATATCTAAAAATTGGGCATCTTATTCAGATAAAACACAACGCATATTATCAATTTTGCATTTTTAGCAGAACAATAGTATCTTCTCTCCAATAGTAGTAATGTGCAGGGAGTGCAGGCTTAATCTGCGATAGTATACATCGCGATAGGTAAATAATGTGATCAACTCCCAAAACAAAGACAAGATATTATACCACCGTTTTTCGTCAAAATTAGCGTTTGTAACAATCACTATATGCGCAATTGGGTTGCCTGTTAGCATAGGCAACTGGATTCAATATGGCTTCAACAATATTCATCTTGTTCACTTTGTCTTTATAGCAGTGGCTGGCGCAATATACTTTAGTTCTTCCAAGCAAAAAATAATCATCGACACTATTTTAGTGACTATGTTTTTATCATTTTTAATACTCATTGGTGCCAATGAATACGGTCTATCCATTGGCTTATTAGTCTTGTTAATATCATCTAGTTTAATAATTGCCGTTTTGCATAATGTTAAGTTTTCTTTTATTTATAGTACTCTAATGGTTATCTTTGTTGCAGGTGCGATATGGTTTCTCAACAATAAGCTTATTGTTCCAATTCCAAGCGACAGTCCAACTTTTATAAACGCATTTACTTATTCAATTGTCTCAGTATTGATAAGCTTTGCGTTGATTGGCGTATTGCTTATAGAATTGCAATCTGCATTGACGAAATCATTAACTGAAATAGACGCCCATGGCAAACAGCTTGAGTATTTGGCAAACTACGACGCTCTAACTGGCCTCAGTTCTCCTCGACTTGCGCAAGAGCAACTAGAATTGACATTAAAGATGGCAAAACGTTATGAATTTAAAGCGGCTGTCCTGCATATAGACATAGACGGGTTTAGATTAATTAATGAAGCACTTGGCCGCGATGCTGGTGACTATGCGCTAAAAGAAGTTGCCAAACGAATAAAAGAATTAATTAGAGATACCGATATCGCTAGTCGTCAAAGTGGTGACGAATTTTTAGTTATTTTATATTATCCAATATCCAAACTAGCCTGTGACATAATATGTAAAAGATTAATAGCCGCATTTGATGCACGCGTTCCCTACAAGGACCAAGAAATAAAAATTAACCTTAGCATTGGTGTCGCAATCTATCCTGACAATGGTGAGACTCAATTTGAACTGAGAGCTAAGGCTGATAAAGCAAGACATGTTTCAAAAAATATCCAACAACATAATTTTACATTTGCAGATTGATACCGTTTATTAGGTTTTACTGTTAGTCAGAAAAAACTGTATGTCTAACAGTAAAAGCAGTGCCCCTCAAAACAAATCCTCTTAAATTATGCTCTAAAAGACCGGACTATAGAGTTATTTGATTATTTTAAATTCCTTACTATAATTAAATCGTTCAAAAAATGAACTATTTAATTCATTGATAAAAAGGAAAATAAAATGAAACGAATCATAATCACATTAGTTTGCATAGTATTTAGTTCT
>JBLIKA010000057.1:0-20840 GCA_047637355.1 Glaciecola sp.
GGCGTTCCTAAGCCTGTTATTGATTCGGCAAAACGCAAATTAGCTGAATTAGAATTACTTGACGTGGTTAACGCGAGTAATGAAAGCGGCGCTGAAAATCGCTCTGATAGCAAGCGGTCTCATACTATCCAGACTGCATCGGAACTAAAAAGCGAAACGCAATTGAGTATGTCTTTTGAAACCCCAGAGCATTGGTTGGCGCAAAAGATAAAACAAATTGATATTGATGATCTGACGCCAAGACAAGCATTAGCCTTACTTTATCAATGGCGCAAAGAACTTAAGTAGCCTCAGACCGCTCACGACTTAAGTTATATTGTTTGCGCTGATTTGTAGTGTGATAAATTTTGATCCGTAAAAAAGGCAACTAAAGATCCCTTTCCAAACATATGCTAGTGATTTCTCTGTAAAAAATAGCAGCAGCTCGGCTTAAATGATGGTCAGAAGAATAAATGATATGTGCATGGCGACGAACCGTGGGTTTGCTAATATCAAGTTTAGCAAATCGCGCATCGAAACCTGTTAATTCGTTACAGACTAGCGCTGGTGACGTCATAAATATAAAATCATCACTCAAAATTAAGCGCGCTCCAACGGTGTAAGTGTCAGTTCCTATTAAACGTCGCGGCGGCTCTAGTCCAGCCGCGAAGAAAGTCTCAGTAATTGCTTCAAGATCGGAATTGCGGCTGTAGGGTACCATCCAAGTGTATTCTTGCAGCGCTTCAAGCGTTAAGTTCTGTTTACCCGCTAAAGGATGTTGCGCACGCACAACTAGAATGTCGTTGGATGAGTACAGTAGCCTTTGAACTACTCCTTCTGCTAGCAGTAAACCGCCTATACCTGCAACGATAAAATCAAACTCACCCTCTCTTAGCCTCTCTAGCAATTGCTCTGAATATCCTTCAATTATATTAATTCTTATTTCTGGGCGTAAACTATGCAAACGACTAACTGCCATTGCAACAACATCGCTTGCAACTTCACCCACCCCAACGGTAATAGTGCCGGTTGATGCATCATGTATTGCCCGCAATTCTTGCTTGGCGCGCTCTATCGAAGCAAACTGAGAGCGTGCATGCTTCACCAGTGCCCGTCCATAAGCAGTGGCTTTAGTAATACCGCCAGGAGAACGTTCAAAAAGTTTTAAGTCAATTTCTTCTTCTAAGGCAATAATGCTGCTACTTAGCGCCTGTTGCGTTAGGTTTAAGTGACGCGCTGCCGCAGAAAAACTACCCTCATCTACCACCGCAAGAAAACGAGCTAACTGCTTTAAATCCATATTACATTTCTCAATTTCGGAATATTTATATTAAATTAAGACCCAAAAAAATATTGGGTTTCTATGCTTATAATAGTAGTTTATATTGTGTAGAAGTACAAAATATAAATCTTTTCAGTGATTATTTACGAATGAGGAGAAACGATGATAAACACGTTGCAACATAAAATGGCATTGCGTCCGTCTCAAGATGAAAAATCTAGGCAAGAGTTTGTTTCAAGTTTACGCGGTCATATTTTGGTTAATATGGCATCTTCAATGCAACAACGGTATGAAGAAGTTGTATTACCTCAATTTGACGTTAAAAATGGACGCGCACCCATTAATGGCGCAGAAGTGCACAAGGAAATGAAAAGCGACCTGTATTTCAAGTTCTATAGCAGCGTTCGCTATAACGCACAAGAAATGGTGTGGCGTTCAGTTATCCCTGTTGTAAGTCGAAATTTGCAAGAGATGGTTGTCAAAGCCGCTAAACTTAGAGACGACGAATCATCGACTAAAGGAAGTTTGACGCTCAATCCAAATTTGAAAGTACCTAGTAATGTAGCAAAAATAGACGTTCACTTAGTGCCCGGTAGTTATCATACCGAATATATTGAAAATGACATCGCCGCTGGTGCCATATATGACAATGGTCTTAATATTTTTTCGGCCAATCTGATGGGCCGCAACTTAGATGACATTGGTGAGTCAATGGCAAACTACGTGCGCCTAAAATATCCCAATTTCAAACCAGAAAAGATTTTAGATTGCGGCTGTACTATTGGACATAATTCGTTACCTTGGGCGAAAACCTTTATTGATGCAGAAGTACATGCAATCGACGTTTCAGCGCCCGCATTGCGGTATGCAAGTGCAAGAGCAAAAGCCCAAAAAACCCCTATTCACTTTAAGCAAATGAATGCGACCGCTCTCGATTATGAAGATAATTCATTTGATGTTGTATTTACCTCAATGTTTTTGCATGAACTACCCATAAAAGACATTAAGGCATTTTTGAAAGAGGCCTATCGGGTTTTGAAACCCTCAGGATTACTACTCAATATGGAGCTTCCGCCTAACGACCAAATGGAGCCCTATGACAGTTTTTACTTAGACTGGGATTGCTTTTACAACAATGAACCGTTTTACAAAACATTCAGAGACCAAGATTATAATCAATTATGCATAAATGCAGGCTTTGACGAAAAGGATTTTATTCAGCTTACTACACCTCAATTTGGCTACATGACACAAGCCGAATTCAGCTCGAGTATAGGGTCTCAAAGTACCTTTAGTGATAAAACTGGTCGTTTAACTGCAGGCATAGAGTGGTTTGCTTTTGGTGCATGGAAAGGAAAAGTTGATGACTGATTTACCTTTAGATTCAAACGCCAAACGTCCTCAATTTTTTGATAATGACTCAAACGATGCTTTGACTAGCATGATGCTCGAGATCATGGCTGAACTATGGATAGTCAAAGAAAGGGTTTATGTACTAGAAGAAGTATTAAGTTCACAAGGTCAATCTGTTAAGCAAAAGGTTGAAGCATTTACGCCAACTGAAGCACAGATAACACAATTGGAAAGTCAGCGTAGCGCGTTCATTAGCAGTGTAATGCGTTGTTTAGAAAAGTCTAAATCAAAAGGAGCGGTTTGATGGATTGGACATCTTTTCTACTGTTTTTACATATTTTATCTTTTGTGTTTTGGCTTGGAACAGACTTAGGTGTTTTTGTGCTTGGTAAGTTCGCACAAAAAGAAGTGTATGGCATAGAAGCTCGCATTTTACTTTTAAAAGTAGGAATGATTTTAGATATGTTCCCTCGTGTAGCATTGGTCATCTCAATTTTAACTGGGTATCAACTAGCCGTAAACGACTCTTTGCTAATTGTTCCTAATCTGGTGACCATAGCCGTTTGGTTGTTTTGTGGAGTTTGGCTCGCTGTTGTGATAACCGGGCTTGCTTTTCAATATACTTTTGCGGGACGTATTGCCAAAAGAATTGAAAAAATCTGCTTGTATATTGCCTTGGTAGCGTTGGTTTATTTAATAATCGAGTTCTTCGTTAGCGGCGGCATTATTCAACAAATATGGTTGTGTGGAAAAATAATTATGTTCGCTGCCATTATCTTATCTTTGTTTCTATTAGAACCCGCATTTATTCCAGCAGTTATCGCGTTTCAACGTCTTGAAACTGAAGGTAGCTCTGCCGAAATCGAATCAGTAATAACGTCTTCGATGGGTAAGACTTATATATGGGTTATTGCTATCTACATTGCCGTAGTGATATCGGCAATACTTGGGGTATGGAAGTTTACGTAGCCGTTTTGCATAAACGTTATTAATCAATTTTGTATCTATCTCATATATTAGTGAGCTAGGTTGTATTGAGAACTGGAGAAAACACATGACTAAAAAAAGTGGTATCTACTTATTAATTGCAAGCACCTTAGTAACACTAGGATTTACATCATTACCTGCTTATTCGCAGGAAGAACAAGACACACCTGAAAGGGCTACTGGTTTAGAGACAATAGTTGTCACAGCTGAACGCAGAGCTGAAAATTTACAAGAAGTACCGGTATCCGTTAGTGCATTTACTGAAAGTGCCATCGAAAGGCGACAAATTGGTTCGACCCTCGATGTTATTCGCAGTGTGCCCAATTTGGTGGGGAGCAACAATGTGGGTATTAGTTCTGCGACATCCTTATTTATGCGCGGAGTTGGTCAAGACGAATCTATATCAACGCAAGATCCTGCGGTTGGAACATATGTCGATGGCGTATATATAAGTCGTCAAGTAGCGAATAATTCTGCGTTATACGATATTGAAAGAATAGAGGTTTTGCGGGGCCCCCAAGGTATTTTATATGGACGTAACACAAGCGGAGGAGCGATTAAAATAATCACAAAAGATCCTAATGAGTATCTGGAAGGCAGCCTAGAGGGTAAAGTTGGAAATTATGAAACATTGGGATTGATCGGAAAAATAAATGTGCCGGTTAGTGACGAGGTTTTCGTCAGTCTTGCGGCATTTACCTCGGAGAGAAATAAAGGCTTTCAAGAAAATATAACCTTAGGCACCAGAACATGGGATGAGAGTAGTTCGGGTGTGCGCGGCGCGATAAAATATCAAGCTACTAGTGATTTCGATATCGTCGTGTCGGCTGAATACGCCGAGCAAAAAGATAGTGGTGTTACAGGCACAAATTTTTTCGGTGCCAACGCGGACAACTTATTTGTTGTGCAAAGTGGTCTTGAAAACAGTTTTAATGAAGTAAAACAGTCTGCCATTACAGCTAACATGACATGGCGCTTTGACAACGCAGAATGGACTACCACAACAGGCTATCGCAGTCTGGAGCAGAACTTATTAATTGATTTTTCAGACAACCCCGTTCCTGCATTTGTAATTGGCCAAGACGGCACTTTCAAACAGTTTAGCCAAGAACTTAAAGGCTCTGGAAATATTGATGAATTTTCGTGGGTAGTGGGTGCATTTTTCATGAAGGAAACTAACGACAACATTCGTCGTGATGAACTATTTTTATTCGGTGGTGCTGTTGCAGGAGACTTTGTGGCGGACTTTGAGAACGATGCCGAGAGTTGGGCAGTTTTTGGTCAAGGGTCTTATGCTATTACTGATAAGCTAACCGCCACGTTGGGCGGCAGATGGACCAAAGAAAACAAAAGCATAGATATGAGCCAACTGGTAGACGTCGGTGGCGGTGTTTTAATAGAGCTTTGGAATAACGATGATTTAGCAGCCGTAGGCACGGACACTAGTCCGAAATTTGAAGACTTTACACCACACGTGAGTGTGAAATATCAACTGAGCAAAGACACAATGACTTACTTTTCGTATTCAGAAGGGTTTAAGTCAGGAGGTTGGAACGGCCGCGCTACTGACCCAAGAGACTTTAATCTTATTGAAGCTGAATATGTTGATGCCTACGAAGTAGGATTCAAAACTGAGTTTTTGAATAACCAGATACGTATAAATACGGCGTTATTTTTTAACGAGTATACCGACTTTATCGTAACTGCATTAAACCCTGATACCGGCGGATTTGTTACCATTAATGCCGCTACAACAAATATATCAGGTCTTGAAGTTGAGCTAACTGCCAGTCCAACGGCTGAGCTTGATTTATATGCAAGCTTTGGTTTTCTTAAAAATGAATATGATAATTTGGGTGCGAACGTTGTTTTCAGTATTGAAAATGAAGTAAAAAGAACTCCCGAAGTTACTGCCCAAATTGGCTTCACCTACTTTATGGAACTCGATTCAGGTGAGTTAACTTTTACAGGTGACTACAGCTATCAAGACGAGTATTACGGTGGAGCTGGAAATACTATACCCGAGCTTTCAGAGTCGACTAGCCTAGTGTATGGCGCGGTCTCTTATGCCTTTGATTCTGGAAAGTATAAAATCACGTTGGCTTGTGCAAACTGTACCGATGAAGAATATCATCACAGTACACTGGACTTCAGTGCATTGGGATTTGCAACCCAATTTCCGGGTGCTCCTCGGACGTACACTTTAAGCGCAAAGGTCCTGTTTTAAACCCATGAATTATCCAACGCTGTTTTCTCCTTTGAAAGCGGGAAGGTTAGTTCTGCGAAATCGGTTAGTGCATGCAGCCATCACAACTAGCTACGCAAAAAATGGTGTCGTGTCTAAGGCATTTCATAACTATTATGCTAATCGGGCGAAAGGTGGAGCAGCAGCGTTGGTTTTGGAACCAACAAATGTACTCAGTTCACAACGTGACGGGCGCAGACCCGACATATTAAATAGCACTCAATTGGATCCGCTATGTCGGTTAGTTGAAGTTGTTGAAAATGAAGATTGTCGATTTGTTGCGCAATTACAGGACAACGGACGAGGCCGCAGAGAACAGGGACGAGGTAATGCAGCTATTGGACCTTCCGCGCTGCCGGATGATTTGTCATGGACGGTGCCTCATGTATTAACATTAGATGACATCAACCGTATTATTGATGAATTTACGCGCTCGTGTCTAATTTTTCAAAACGCAGGTTTTTCAGGTGTTGAGCTTTCTGCCGGCCACGGACACCTTTTTCACCAATTTTTATCACCTTGGTCAAATCGCAGAGAAGATCAGTACGCGGGAAGCACAAGCGGGCGAACGCTCATAATACGGCAGTTAATTGACTCAATTCGCTCCGCTTGTTCAAACCAATTTGCTATTGGGCTTAAGTTGCCCGGAGCGGATACCATTGATACAAATATTGACGGTCTTAACTTTACTGAAGCAAAAGCGATTGCTATAGAAATTGCACAACATTGCGATATTGATTACTGGACATTTGCATGGGGAAGTCATTCAAACTCATTGCATGAGCATTTGCCAGATGCGCATGGCGCTCCAAATCCTTATATGCAATTGATCCATGAACTGCGTCAAGTTGCTCCGCAAATTGCAACGGGAGCACTTGGTTACATGACCGATCCTAATCAGGCTGAAAAAGCCTTAACAGACGGTACCGCAGATATCGCCATGTTAGGCCGACCGCTAATTACAGATGCTAACTGGCCTAATAAAGCGAAATCTGGCAAGGAGGCGGATATACGTTACTGTGTATCTTGTAATACCTGTTGGCACATGATTATTGAATCAAATCGGCTTCAATGCGACAACAACCCGCGTTTGGGCGAAGTTGACGAGGCAGATTGGAAAATTGAACTCGCGGCATCGCCAAAAAGAATAACCGTTGTTGGTGCTGGTGTTGCCGGAATGGAAGCTGCTTGGATGGCTGCTGCAAAAGGACACAAGGTTAGCGTATTGAGCAAGTCTGATGGGGTAGGCGGAAAAACACGAGTTCATGCTACCCTCCCCGGCGGCGAAAACCTCAGCAGTGTTTATGATTATCAATTGTTGATGGCGCAAAGATATGGTGTTTCGTTCACTTTTAATGTGCTTGCAGATCTTCAAAGTGTTATTGATTCACAACCGGATGAGGTCATTCTAGCCACTGGCTCGAGTATGACATGGCCAAAATTTTTGCCCAGCCAATACCAAAATGAAGGCTTCTTTTTAGACTTACGTAGTTTAATGTCTGAGCTTGCCACGCTTACCCAAAAGCAGTCAGGAAAAGCCGTGATTTACGACCAAGATCATACGGAAATGACTTATAACGCGGCTGAACGTTTGGCCGACCTTTTCGAAGAGGTTGTAATCGTCACCTCGCGTGAGCGCATAGCATCGGACGTTTCTTTGATCGCTCGCCAAGGTGTTTATAAACGCCTGTCGCAGCGGCATGTTCAAATAATTACATTACATGAACCTCTTAATCGCTCGGCCTTTGAAGAAGGACAACTTACACTCCAAAATATTTACAACGGTTCTGAAACAATAATTGATGATATTGCTGTATTGACCTACTCCACCTCTCGCGTTCCTAACGATGGTCTATTAAGCAAGCTCAAGCAACAAGGCTATTCTGTTCGCGCGGTTGGCGACGCTTACGCTCCCCGCTCTGTATTAGCTGCAACCCAAGAAGGATATTTTGCGGCGAAGCATATTTAATCTTTTAAAATCGACAAGCTGAAAAAAGCATAGAGTGGAATCGAATAAATTAGCGTAACTGTATAATAAATATAGGAAAATAAATGAAAAAAATAGTCGTATTATTTAATTTAAGAACCGAAGCCAATATTACTGAGTACGAAAATTGGGCTAAAACAACCGATTTGCCTACAGTAAAACGCTTAAAATCGATAGACAGCTTTGAACTATTAAAAAGTGTCTCTATGCTGGGTTCCGCCGAAGCTGCACCCTTTCAGTATATTGAAATACTAAATATCAATAATTTCGATATTTTTAGCCAAGAAGTTAGCTCCGAAATTATGCTCAAAATTGCACAAGAATTTCAAGCCTTTGCAGACTCACCAATGTTTATCGTGACTGAAGAGATTAATTGAAAATTACACTAAAAGCGGGTTTATATGTCAGTTTATAAAGAATTAACAGGAAAAGTTGCCGTAATAACGGGCGCAGGCAGACCTAAAGGTCTCGGTGAAGCAATGGCTAAGAGACTAGCGTCTGAGGGAGTGAAAGTAATCATTACCGATATCGGCTCGCCTAGCGGTGAACATATGCCGACAGAAGCGATTGGTTCGCTTAGCGAGATGGAACACATTGTAGCCGAGATTAAGGCGTTAGGCGGTGAGGCAAGCTGTATTACCTGTAATGTCCTTAACGCTGATGAAGTAGAAGCCGCATCCGATTTTGCTATAAAGACCTATGGGTCGCTAGATATTTGGGTAAATAACGCAGGTATTGGTTACTTAATGAAGTCTATTTTAGATATGCCCGTTGCCGAGTGGGATACCGTGTTAGGGGTTAATTTACGTGGGGTATTTTGTGGCGTGAAATATGCTGCGGCCGCTATGGTGCAGCAAGGGAGAGGGGGAAGAATAATCAATATAGGTAGCCAAGCATCAAAATCTGCATTTATTAATGCAAGTGCTTATACTACTTCTAAACATGGTATTGTTGGTTTAACACGAAGCGCGGCATTAGAGTTAGGTCAGCACAAAATAAACGTAAACGCTATTTGTCCTAATCATGTAACAACAGGGTTAGGCGCTTGGCAGAACGACCACTTTTCGGATTTAACCGGTAAAGGGTTCGATAAGTATATGGCTGAGATGCGCCAAAGAATTCCTTTGGGCAGGCCAGGACAGCAAGAAGATATAGCGAAGGCTTGTGCTTTTTTATGTTCTGATCAAGCAAGCTATATTACTGGTGAATGCTTGAACGTTTCAGGTGGTGAGGAATATCATTAAACAAGCTTAGTTAATCTTACTCTTCTTACCTTAAAAAATTGACAACATAACGATAACTACTATGAACTCTATGCCTACATCAACAAATCGGTTTAACCGAAAAATTTTAATAGTCAGTTTTTTGGCTTGGACCTTAACCAATATGGATCAAGCTTTTTTTGGGTATGCACTCCCTGGCATTTTACAAGAATTTGATTTGCCGTTAGAAGCGGCGGGACTCATTCTTACAGTATCCTTTATTGTCGCCGCTATTATGTCTTTATTTCTTGGGGTAACCGCAGACCGATTTGGACGCGGACCAATGCTCAGTATTTATCTTGCCATATCTGCCTTGTTAGTAGGCCTTCAGGGTATTGCCGGTGGTATTATCGTGCTCACCCTTTTTCGGGCACTAGGCTTTGGCTTTAGTACTGGACTTGCGCCTATTACAAACGCGTATGTAGTAGAGAATGTCTCTTCACGTTTTCGTGGTATCGCTATGGGCATTTTGCAATGTGGGTATCCGCTTGGTTGGTTTTTAGCTTCGCTCATTGCTGTTCCTATGCTGACCTATTATGGCTGGCGTGTTATGTTTTTTGCTGCATTTTCAGTAATACCCTTAGCGTGTCTATTTTACTGGTTATTGCGTGACCCCGAGGCTATTACCTTAGGAAAACCTAAGACGGTAGCCGCAGATTCTAGTGCTTCTTCATCTAATAGTAAGGTCACAGTAAAAAGCAGTGTTAAAAAACTTCTGTCTGGAAATTACCGAAAGAATTCATTAGTTAGTATGGCTACGTATTTCACATTTGGTGGAGCCTATGCGGGCTCTGCTTTTTTCTTTCCCACATTCTTTGCTGAAACCCGGGGTTACACAGAGGCTGAAGCGGCAAGGTTAGTCGGGCTCTCTAACGGAATTGGTATTTTTGGTTACCTGCTTGCTGCATTTGTTGGCGAATACATATTGACTAGACGCAATACCTTCATTATTTGGGCCTTGTCGGGCACATTAGCATTACTAGGTTTACTGTGGTTATCCGATAGTAGACTTAGCGACACAATATGGTATGGGTTGATGGCCGCTCTTTTTTATGGAGCGCTGGCTGTATTACCTGTATTAACTGCTGAGTTATTCCCACAAGAAGTACGCGCGAGTGCATTAGCAATTTGCATTGCTGCCCCCCTTAATTTGGGCTTTGCTGTTTTTCCTTTTGTAGTGCCACTGGTGGTAGGAATGGTAGGTTGGCAATCTGGATTTAGCCTCATTATATGTCCGTTACTGGCTATATCTGCGATAACTGCTTTATTACTTCCCAATCGTAAATCTGGGCTTGAAGTGGTATAAGGTCAAACGCAAAAAAAAGAATACAAGATAGATAACTGAACTCCTCTATATCCTAGATGTGTGGGGTAATATAATCGTTGTTACACAAATACACACCACTTGCCGTTTTGCGAGTCCCGTTTAGAGAGACTTGCTCTGTCCCATAAAGAGATAGCTTTAGCCTTTATGGCAATATAGCTCGACTAACTTATTCATGCCTGTTTAATTTTCTTAAACAGGATTCGGGTTAAGTAGCTTTATCGCCGCTCTTTCACTACTATTTCACCGCCCCTTCAGCGCTAATCCAGCGCGCTTGAACCACTCATCAAGGGCTTTTTCGCCATTGTCATGTATTTTTCATTTACTATAAGGGTAGTTTTTTAGTATACTACTCCCCCATCAAAGCACGCCTTCAATGTGCTTAAGGATCCATGAACCGGCCTTCGATACAAACTCATATTTAATTAAAAATTAATATCAGTAAACTTATCTGCCGCTTCATTTGTGTTCCGAAAAACAGCTTATACAAAATGGTTTTTACTAAATTCCGTTCAACCCAAGTACCTTAGGTTTTGCATGATAAATTATATTTTCGTCACCGGTGGAGTTGTTTCATCATTAGGTAAAGGTATCGCAGCAGCATCCTTAGCCGCCATTCTTGAAGCTCGCGGCCTGAAGGTCACCATGCTTAAACTCGACCCCTACATAAATGTTGACCCTGGCACAATGAGCCCAATTCAGCACGGTGAAGTGTTTGTTACCGACGATGGTGCAGAAACCGATTTAGATTTAGGCCATTACGAGCGTTTTATTCGCACCCGTATGACCAGCCGTAACAATTTTACAACCGGTCGCGTTTACGAAGAAGTGATTAAGCGTGAACGGCGCGGTGACTACTTAGGCGCAACTATTCAGGTTATTCCGCATATTACCAATGAAATTAAACGTCGTATTATTGCGGGCGCTGAAGGTAATGATATCGCAATTGTTGAAATTGGTGGCACGGTAGGTGATATCGAATCACAACCTTTTATTGAAGCAATACGCCAATTAGGAACCGAAGTTGGGCGTGAGCATTCATTGTTTATGCACCTCACTTTGGTGCCTTATCTAGCGGCTTCAGGTGAAACCAAAACCAAACCAACTCAGCATTCTGTTAAAGAATTACGCTCGGTCGGTATCATGCCAGACATACTCGTATGTCGTTCAGAGGTGCCGTTACCGAGTAACGAGCGTGCAAAAATTGCCTTATTTACTAACGTAAACGAAAAAGCAGTTATTTCACTTCGCGATGCTAGCAGCATTTATAAAATACCTGCAGCACTCAAAGCACAAGGTATGGACGAAATAGTGGTGAAACGTTTTGGTTATGATTGCCCCGAGGCTGATTTATCTGAATGGGAACAAGTGCTGTACGCAGAATCAAACCCAGTTGGCGAAGTTAATATTGGGATGGTTGGCAAATATGTTGAATTGCCCGATGCCTATAAATCAGTGAATGAAGCATTAAAGCATGCTGGTTTGAAAAATCGACTGACCGTCAATATCAAACACATTGACTCACAAGATGTTGAAAGCAAAGGAATACACATTCTAAATGAACTTGACGCAATTCTCGTTCCTGGTGGTTTTGGTATGCGCGGTATCGAAGGTAAAATAGCAGCGGCAAAATACGCTCGTGAAAACGATGTGCCATATTTAGGTATTTGTTTAGGTATGCAAGTTGCTTACATCGAGTTCGCTAGAAACGTTGCCGGTATGGAAAAAGCTAACAGCACAGAATTCGACCCAAATACGCCGTTCCCAGTTGTTGGCCTTATTACTGAATGGCTTGATGCTGATGGTGGCAAAGAAGTACGAGATGTTACAACCGATTTAGGCGGTACTATGCGTCTGGGCAGTCAACTTTGCCACCTAGAAAAAGGCACCAAAGTTGAACAGATGTATGGCAGTACTGAAATTTTTGAGCGCCATCGTCACCGGTATGAGGTGAACAACAACTTACGCGCAGAAATTGAAAAAGCGGGCTTAAAAGTCAGTGGCTTATCGAATGATAAAGCCTTGGTTGAAGTTATAGAAATTGAAGATCACCCTTGGTTTGTAGCGGGCCAATTTCACCCTGAGTTCAACTCAACGCCACGCGACGGACACCCTTTATTCACTGGGTTTGTAGCAGCGGCAGGTGTATACGCTAAGAACAAATAGAATATGAGGACAACGGCTCACATGATGCATCATGATCCCCTTCATGCTTTACAATTCATGTAATGAGTCGTTTTCATTTAGTGCGTCATAACTCAAGTTATGCATCGCGTTCGTGTAGTGTGTTGCTATTTATTTAGCACGTTATTATAGAATTTAAACAACAAGCAAAGGAAAAAAAATGGCGAACATTTCTCGCATTATAGGTCGCGAAATTATGGATTCACGTGGTAATCCGACAGTTGAAGCAGATGTTTATTTGGAATGTGGTGCTATGGGTCGTGCTTGTGCACCGTCAGGCGCATCGACAGGTTCAAGAGAAGCTTTAGAACTACGTGACGGCGACAAGGCTCGTTATTTAGGTAAAGGCGTACTCAAAGCAGTCGCAGCGATTAATGATAAAATTGCTCCTGCATTACTGGGTAAAGATGCAGCTGCTCAAGCTAATGTCGATCAGCTAATGATTGACTTAGACGGCACAGAGAATAAAGAAGTACTTGGTGCAAATGCAATTTTAGCGGTATCACTTGCCGTTGCAAAAGCGGAAGCAATTAGCCAAAAACTGCCTTTGTATGCGCATATTGCTAACTTGAACGGCACCCCGGGTGTTTACTCAATGCCAGTGCCAATGATGAACATCATCAACGGTGGAGAGCATGCTGACAACAACGTTGATATTCAAGAATTTATGGTTCAGCCAATTGGTGCTCCATCATTTGCCGAAGCATTGCGTACCGGCGCTGAAATTTTCCATAGCTTGAAAAAAGTATTATCCGCGAAAGGGTTGAGTACTGCAGTAGGTGACGAAGGTGGCTTCGCTCCAAACTTAACGTCCAATGCCGAAGCACTGTCAGTTATCGTAGAAGCAGTTGAAAACGCAGGCTACAAAATGGGTGTTGATGTTACCTTAGCACTTGATTGCGCAGCCTCTGAATTCTACAAAGACGGCCAGTATGTATTGAGTGGCGAAGGTAAATCTTTTGATTCAAATGGATTTAGTGACTATTTAGCTGACCTAGCGGCTGAGTACCCTATTCTATCTATTGAAGATGGCTTAGACGAGAGCGATTGGGATGGTTGGGCATATCAAACTAAAATTCTTGGCGATAAAATACAACTAGTAGGTGACGACTTGTTTGTTACTAACACTAAGATTTTATCACGCGGAATTGAAAATGGCGTAGCTAACTCAATCTTGATTAAGTTCAACCAAATCGGTTCCTTAACTGAAACATTGAATGCAATTAGAATGGCTAAAGAAGCCGGCTTTACTGCCGTTATTTCTCACCGTTCAGGCGAAACAGAAGACTCGACTATTGCTGATCTAGCGGTAGGCACAGCAGCAGGCCAAATTAAAACAGGTTCACTTTGTCGTTCTGACCGCGTTGCCAAGTATAACCAATTACTTCGCATTGAAGCTGAGTTGGCAGAACAAGGTACACCCGCTGTTTACAACGGTCGTTCTGAAATTAAAGGTCAGTAATCGATTTTTAAATTGAGTGCAGGCCGATAAGGCCAGTTTTAAAGGCTATTTGCCAATAAAATTAGAGAAATTAATGAAAGCGGTATCTTTATGGTTTAAGATGCCGTTTCGTTTTTTTAAGCATTTTAATGAAATAAAGTAAGTGATGAGCGACCAGCACTCCAATCAAACCAACATATTTAACTTAGCAGAACAGTTTCCGAACGTCGCTGAGTTATGTAATGCGTTGTATGAACGAGAATTACTTAGTCTTGCCTCTAGTAATATCAAAGATCCTATCCTGCTGAAACGAAAACTCAGTGGTTTGTCTTACCACATTAAAAATGCTGCCGAATTTCTAATTAATGAACCCACTCCTATTGATGTGGATGTTCACAATGGCACTTGGAAGTCTAAACAAGCGAATAAATGCCCAGCAGCTAAACTTGTTGCCAATGATGATGAAATAGCGAAAGCAGGTACTTGGTTCAAACAACATCATTATCATGGCGCCGTAGTTTGCGTTTACGTAAATAATTATGGCAATGAGCATATTGAGCTTGATTCAATTGATATGTTTACCAGCCCTGTTAGCAAGTTGCACACAAATAAATTTGCTTGGTTTGCGTTGGACGGCGAATCACTGGAAAAAACAAAAACGCATGTTACTCACCGTTTAGTGAAACCTAATAAAGCCATTTTAAGCGCCGCTTGTAGTGGACATACATGGAATACCAAAGGCAAATCCACGCCAAGAGCCTTAAGTTTGCGCGAGCTATTGTTGTCGACTAATATTAATTGGAAGACATTTAGGTAACCCTAAACTAGCTGCTAGTTACAATTCACTTTCAAGCTATATTCTTGAAGCTATATTCTTGAAGCTATATTCTTGAAGCTATATTTCTGAAACTATATTCCGAAGCTATATTCTTGACGCAATATTCCCGAAACTATATTCCTGAAACTATATTTCTAAATCTATGCTTTTGAAACTTTGTTCCTGAACCTATATATCAATAATTCCATACTAATTAAAATATCTTCACCAATAAGGAAGTGAAAAATTGCGACTCATTGTCTATATATTAATTACCGCGTTTTTCTTTACTGCATGTATGCCGGTTACCACACCAGATACTACTGCGAAACTGGATCTTGATAACATTGAATCTTGGTATAACAGTGCAGCAACGTTTTTCTTAGATGATAACGCTAATCCAAACATAGTTAAATTTGCAGAACAATTACAAACATTGATAGTTGGCTCTGATAGATCAGTAACAAACGATTGGGCGCTTAATGAAAAACAGAAGGAGCAAAGTCCGTCCTCAAATTTTGCTAGCGACTCAATAGTATTGTTAAACAATGCAAAGGCATCGAATCAACTTCCTGCCAAAATCGATTTATTAGAAAAGCACATACAGCTCTTTTGGGCACATCAATTTAGCTTTTATGGTGACGTGTTTTTAAGTGATAACGACCAACAGTACATTGAAACTCACGTAAAATATAAAAATTATCTACAATCGTTATCTGAACTTGCTCTTCGATACCCAGCTTTCCAAAAAGGCAGTATTAAGATTTATGCAGCTGATAATGAAAGAAGGCTGTTCGCATTTAGCCGAACTTACAAAAGAACGAGGGTGTTTATAGCCACTAATTTGTCTTTTGAAACTCATGAGATGCCATTACCGTTCGGCTTTATGTCATCAACCAAAGTGGTAATGTGGGAATCGGATAACATAAAGATCAGAGAATTTGTAACCCAATCCGCTATATCTATATTGCCGTTTACTACTGCAATAATTATTGTTGGTGGTTAAATTCGATTCTTCAATAGCGCTGATGATTAACTAAGGTGAAAAAATTGTACTGCTGGTTAACTAAACCTAATAATTAGCACTACTGCATCACTCTCAGGCTGTTTGAATCATTCAGAACCATTCAAAAAAAGCTTCCAAACTTACCCCGCCGTAACATTATGACTTGCAACGATACTTCAATAAATAAGAAAGCTACTTACCTACAAACTCATAATCCGTCAAGCTTTCCAAAAAATTCAACAAATCCTGTTTTTCTTCATCCGTAATATCAAAACCTTGTACAAATGGACTTTTGAGGGGATTGTTAACACCATCTCCTCGTCCACCGGCAGCATAAATATCGATTACCTCTGACATTGTTGCCACTGAACCATCGTGCATAAAGGGAGCCGTTAGCATGATATTGCGTAATGTTGGAGCCCTAAACTTGCCTCGGTCTTTTGGGTTAAAAGTGATATCTGCCAACCCTTGATCACCGTTGGCATAACTGCCCTTGCCGTCAATATCGTAGAGCCCTGTATTATGAAACGAGACCAAATCTAACTTTTGCATAGCGTGCTTACTCGACTGCGTAAAATTAAAGCCACCATGACAGTGAAAGCACTCTAGCTTTTCTGAGAAAAACAAATCCATACCGCGAATAGCAGAGTCAGACAAAGCCTCATCCTCATTAAAATAGGCATAACGATCAAAGTTTGAATTAAATGAAGTTAAGCTTCTTACGTAACTTGCTAGTGCTTTTACGATATGGTCAAAATTAATCTCATTACTAGCGAAAACAGTCTCTATTTCAGTGGCGTAGTCTTGCAGCCTTGCTAGAATTTCAGCCTCGTTGCCCGTCACGCCCATTTCTATTGGCGCTTCATTAAATAGAGGTATCAAAATCTGATTTTCAACCTTACCCAAAGCATCATGAGCCCACGTAAAACTGCCATTATAAGCAACATTAACTAGCGCCATCGAATTACGCTTTAATACCTCTCCGGTTGTTCCAACGGATGTCTTTTTAGGCTCTGCAAAGGCAAACGCTTTTAGATGACAAGATGCACATGATTGCTGTTGATTAATCGACAAACGCAGATCATTAAATAAGCGCTCACCCAAGGCGACTTTTTCAACCGTCATTGGGTTGTCTACCGGAACATTAGGCGCAGGAAAACCAGCCGGAATATTCCATTTATAAGGCGTTGATACCTTTTGCGGAGAACAAGCAGTTGTTACTACCATCGCAGCAGCGCAAATTAATAGTAAACTAAAAAACTTAGTTAAACACAGCATTGAGCTTCAAATTCTCCACTAATTCATTACAGGTCGTATTATCAATTCCCGAAAACATACAACTCGATTTCCTAGTTGGTACCATGTTTCTGATTATCTCATCAAGGTGGATGCTGATATTTATATGGATCTGTTTCATTTTGACGCCCGATTGAACTACATCCTTTTTTTGTGGAACATCTAAAACCTGAATAGAATCCGATGACAACACTATTTCGACTGGTATCAAATTAGACTGAGCACACGGTCTTTTTGGCGCACGCACCATCGCTGCAGATTCACAACCAACGCTGCCCAGATGGAAAGACCATGAGTCCCCCATATCATTTTGCATATCCCAACGAATAAATTTGTAACCATTACGCCAAGCCCAAAACATCGATGAATCATTCAACGGTGATGCTTGAATTAACGGATTTTGATGGTTCACAGCAAACGGAACACCGACGTTGAAGGAGAGTGTTAAAGGCGTTTTTGAATCTATATTTTCGATTGCGGCCACTACCGACATGTTTCCAGTTGTTTTTTTACACCCTGGCGCATACCTAATAAGAGCAATCTGCTGGCTTTGCCAATCGTTATCGTCTAGGATTATGGGCCTGACGTTATTGAGTGAAAACTGACTAAAGAACATCGCTAATTCCGATATCTGCCATTGTTCATTCTGTATATTAAGTGACTGGTCACACTGAATAGGCAAGCCTTGAAAGTGCACAGAAAACGTAATTGTCACGTCATTAAATTTTGTAGACGTGTTATTTAGCTTCGCATTAGCATTGTCTTGCGAATGAGTAATCGATTCAGGAGCTGGCGAACAACCACTAATAAGTAGTGCGCTGGCGAATAGTAAAAACGTTACATTTACCGGCACTCTTATATTTGAAAAATAGCTTAATTTTTCGACTAAACATGTCATCGAGTACAAAATAAACGGAACCATAATGAATAAAATTCTCTTTAGTTTACGCATCTTGCTCATAATTACCATTGCAATATGTACGCAAGCAAACGCACATACCGATCACGACAAAGCGCGCTTTGTTGCTGAAAAAGGTGTTGACGCTGGTAATTGTAAAAACCGATTTAGACCCTGCGCTTCGATTGGTTATGCGGCGCAGCAAGCGAATAAAGGGGATACGGTTTTAGTTGCACAGGGCACTTACGAATTAACAGAGTTTGCAGATATTTTTTATCTTATTAGCGATATTGTGCCTGCCCTAGGCGGCTTTCAAACCATAGATAACTATCAAGTCCAAAATCCAACCGCTTTCCCCACTACTTTGCAAGGTGTACCTCAACAATACGCCAATCAATTATATGAAAAAGGCTTCAACGTTATTGTCGACGCAAAAGGCATCGACTCTGCAACAGCACTTATGTTAGATAAAGGCGTAGATGCAGTCAACGCTATGTATGAATCACAAGCCAACGTAGCCTGTGTTGATGGCTTCGCGGGTCAGTTTGGGTGCAACAACATGTCACTTTTGGCACATATTCCAGTTAGCGCCTTTCCAACGAATAGTTCCGGCGCTAATGATATTTGGGGGCATGTTGACCTCAACACGATGAAAGAATACGCATTGGTAGGATTAAGAAGAGGTGTTGCATTAGTAGACGTTTCCGACCCTGTTAACCCCGTTATTATCAATGCCATTCAAGGTCAAAGTACCACTTGGCGCGATATTAAAGTGCTCCAATACTTCAATACGGATGCTAATAAATGGGAAGCATACGCTTATGCAACAGCCGACAATGCATCTGAAGGCCTAACCATTATGAACTTGAGTAATCCAGATGATGGTTTAGTATTGGCCAAGCGCGATATTACCGATGCACAAGCACATAACATTTATATTTCGAACGTCGATTATGGCTTAAATATCAGAAATTCGGCTGCGGTTCCTCAGGCACACATTTTGGGGGCTAGCAACTTCGGGGGGGCAATGCGCAGCTATTCCCTTTCAGATCCTGCAAACCCAGTTGCAAGCTTTGTTCCTTCTGGCGCGACACGTAATGATTATGCGCACGACGCATCCTCACTTTTAGTCAATGATGAACGCGCCGACCGTGATTGTGTAAATACAACATCTGCAGGGTGCACGGTTATGCTCGATTTCAATGAGAGAAGCTTGCGTCTTTGGGATCATTCGAACCTAAAGAGTGTGGTCGAATTGTCATCCGTGAGTTATCCAAATGCCGAGTACACGCATTCAGGTTGGTGGAGTGAAGACCGCCAATATGTGATCATACATGACGAACTCGACGAGAGAAACCGAGGGTTGAATACGACAGTTCATATTTTTGATATTTCTGATTTAAACGAGCCAACTCTTGTATCGACATGGCTTGGTCCAACACGCGCAATCGATCATAATGGCTTTGTGCGTGGCAATAAATATTACATGTCAAATTATGAGCGCGGTATCACCATACTCGACTTATCAGACCCATTAGCGCCTGCTGAATTAGGTTATTTTGACACTTTTCCTTCATCGACTAGCTCAGGATTTAATGGTGTATGGGGAGTTTATCCCTATCTCCCCTCTGGCATCATAATCGCCAGTGATATCCAAGGTGGTTTGTTTATTTTAAAAGACGAGACTAACAGTGCAGCAAAAGACGATATTAATTTCTCATCCGCATTATACGAAGTAACGGAGGGCGGCGTTGTTAATATATCCGTCATGCGCTCAGGTACAAGAGCGGTTTCAGTTGATTATAAAATCATACGTGGGGCAACCAGCGGCGATGACTTTTTGGCCGACGAGAGTGGCACGTTAACTTGGAATGCAAACGACACTACTGCACAAACGATTAGCATTGAGGCAATAGATGATGGCAACGATGAAGGTATTGAAAGTCTATTCCTGCGCTTAGAAAATGCATCAGCGAGCGCTGAACTAGCAACACCAAATATTGCTAAAATAGATATTCAAAGTTTGAGTAATCAAGCATCTTCTATCTTTTTACCTGAAGACACGCTAACTATAAAAGAAACTGACGGCGCACTTAACATAACCGTTACCCGCTCTGGCAATGCGCAGCAAGCGGCTGCTGTTGGCTTGCGGATTGAAGATGGTTCAGCACAGGCAGGCAGCGACATTGCACTGTCGATAAGTTTACTCGAATGGGCAGCTGGTGAATTAGGCGATCAAAGTTTTACGCTTAACATCGTAAATGATGATGCAAGCGAGAATGACGAAAGCTTCGCTGTGGTCTTGGATAATCCTGAAAACGTCACTATTTCAGGTTCACCGAGAGTTGAGGTGACTATTCGTGACGACGATTCAAACCAAGCGCCAACAGTAAACACGGAAAGTAATTTGAATGTAAACACGCGTCAGGCCATTACGTTAACAGCGACAGCGTCGGATCCTGAAGGCCAAAGTATGGCTTTTGCTTGGGAGCAAACATCCGGTACCAGCGTAACGCTGGCAGGTGCTGATAGTCTGTCAGCTAACTTTACTGCACCCGATACCGCGGGTATCTTGGGATTTACTTTCACTGCGACTGACGATTTCGGCGTTGCATCGTCAATGAGTATTAGCGTTACTGTTGAAGACGCCCCTCCGGTATTCTTACCTGTACCTCCAAGTAACACTAACTCAAGTGGAGGTGCTATTTGGCTGATCAATATTTTACTACTATTAACATTAGTAAGAAGATTGAAAATCACAAACTCGACGCAATATAGA
>JBLIKA010000058.1:0-20599 GCA_047637355.1 Glaciecola sp.
AAATGGTGGCTAAACCCTTCACTTCATCAATAAGATATTGTTGAGCTATGTCTTTTATCTCAGATCTAAACCATTGCGCTAATGGCACTGAAAAACCCATTTTCTTTCTATACAGGATATCGTCACTTAAATATGGCTTAAATGCTTCTTTAAGAATGTATTTTTTCTCTTTGTTCTTGAGTTTCAGATGTGAAGGTAAGGTTGCTGCAAACTCGATTATTTCCTTATCTAATATCGGTGCCCTGACTTCAAGTGAGTTGGCCATGCTCATTCTATCAACTTTTACTAGAATACCGCCGGTAAGATATGTTTTCATATCGGTGTAGAGTATCCTGCTTAAATGATCAGGACCATCTGCTTCATTATATTTATCGATGGTAAAAGACGATGGATGATAGTTACCCAGTTCTGTTTTGACTTCCATTGTTGCTAATTTATTCCACGCTTGATCTGTTATAAAGCTATTGGTGATATAGAATCCCATTTCAGGGCTCACACTTAAGCTCGTTAACAAGCTTTTTGCTCGTTTAAACACATCAATATTAAGCAAACCACAACCTTTGGCTAAACTCGGAAAAATGGCCTTTCTAATCCAATCAGGAAACTTATTCCTTAACTGATTTTCAACGTGATCAATTGCGTACTTTTCATAACCCGCAAATACTTCGTCACCACCATCGCCTGCAATGGCGACGGTGACTTCTTTGCGAGCTAGCTCGGATACAAAAAACGTAGGTATTAATGACGGGTCGGCGAATGGCTCATCGAAAAAACCGACTATATGTTCAATTGAATTAGCGACATTTTGATGGACTAAAAATTCATGATGTTCGGTGCCATATTGTTCTGCCACTGATTTAGCAAACTCGGCCTCATTATACTTTTCATTATCGAATGCAATAGTACATGTCTTGATTGGTTTCTCTGACAGCTTTGACATCGTGGCAACAACACCACTGGAATCAACTCCACCGCTTAAAAATGCGCCCAAGGGCACATCACTAATCATACGTCTTTTAGTGGTTTCAGTTATCAGATCTTTTAGAATACTAATATTCTCTTTTTCATCTAGTTCTGATTGATATGCAAAACTTAATTCCCAATATTTTTCAATGGTGATTACGCCTTGTTCAATCACCATGAAGTGAGCTGGAGGGAGCTTGTGAATGTGTTTAAATATGCTTTTTGGGTCAGGTATGTATTGATAAGCGAAGAAGTCGTGAACTGCATCTAATCGAATTTCTTTTTTGATATCAGGTAGCGCTAAAATAGCTTTAATTTCTGAACCAAAAGCAAACTTTCCAAATCCTCCATTTACTTTGATTTCGCCTGAAGTGTGTTCTTGCTCTTCTTCTTGATAATAATAAAGTGGTTTTTTACCTAGACGATCTCTAGCAATAAAAAGTTTATTTAGTTTTTTATCCCATAATGCGAAGGCAAACATACCGCTCAATTTTTCTAAACAATCAACACCAAGCTTTTCATAGAGCTTGATAATAACTTCTGTATCCGTGCCAGACCGGAAGCTAACACCTTGTTGTTGTAAATTTTTCCGAAGCTCTAAAAAATTATAAATTTCGCCATTAAAAACAATAACCACATTCTTATCGTCAGAAAACATAGGTTGATTACCTGCTTCTGATAAATCAAGGATACTTAAACGTCTGTGGCAAAGACCAACCAAACTGTCTAAATACTCACCATGAGCATCAGGTCCTCTATGAGAAATAGCATTACCCATCGTAACGAGATCGTTTGTTGTTAACTGTTCATAATTTTTCGTTAAAAATCCAGCAATACCGCACATATATGACCTTTAGCTCAATGTATTTTTTTCTTTTGTAGCTCATTAAACATTCTTACATAGAAGTTATGGGCCATATTCTGGTTGCCATTAAACTGTTTTCGTTGAACTCGAAGCAGAAGAATAGACGCTAGAGGTGGTCTATGCAATACCGTTGTTCAAAGCCAAATGCCTGAATCTGAAATCAGCCTTTAATAAATAATAAAAATAGGATTCGAATAAGCCATAAGCTTATCCTCATTGATTGAGGCTAAGCTTATCCGAGAGCGCAAAAAACAAGTGCCTTTTTGTTCAACTATTGGCAACAATAGCGAGACACTGCTCTCTTCTGGCGGCAGAAGCTTACTGCGAACCACCACTTCGTCATTGCTACAATTAGTGATCAAATCAAACCTTAGAAAATCATTCTTATAACTTTCACTGCGGTTCGCACTTATTTCAACTGATAAAACAGGCTTACTTCCCATTAGTTTGATTGTCCCGCCAGGATAAACACGATAACCATCGTCTTTACTTTCCAGTGTAAATTCATAGTCACGCAAAAGCTTGCCTTGATCAGCCCAAAACGAACCGGCCTTAATACCTTTAATCAGCCCCCTATAATCTTTTGTTGGCGCGTCCACATGTATTCTGGAAAATTCACATGGACCGTAATCCATAGCATCATTATGATAATCGGATGATGTTATCGCGGCCCATATTTTATGGTCTTCAGCTAACAGCTTATCCCATGTCCCGTCGACAGATGCAACGATGGGATCCCTGCGGTCGATAGGTAATGTTTGTGTTTGATAAGAACCAATTTGAGCTTTCTCTTGATACCATGGCGCACCAGCGATTGCAGTAATATAGTTCACATTTTTATTCCAAGAAGAAATGTCTGAATAGCTTTCATTTTTTCTGCTCGGGTGGTTGTAAATCGCAATCGTATTGTCTCTTGCATTTTTTACATGGTTAATCGCATTAAGAACGTGCAAGTCGCGCTCCTTTTTAGGCATGTTTTTCTCGGTTTGCAAAGCTGACATAACAGCGCCAAGGGTTTCGCTTTCATATTCTGGAGTGGTAATAATGCTCACATGCTCAAGCCCCCCATAGGGAGAAATGCCTACATCTATTCCAGAAAAAATCAGCATAACAGGATACTTTTTTCTCATCGCCGCAATTTCTATCAATTTTGCCGATGAAAAGCTTAGCGGGTTTTGTGAATGAGCAGTAATTGAAAATGCGTCACAACCTTTTATGTAAGCTACCTCTGCTAACTCTTCAACAGACTTTCCACCATCTGAATAGTGTGTATGAGCATGATGATCAAAAATCATTCTATTAGTCTTAGAACCGGCCCAATACGCCTGCTCTACTCTCACTGTAGGTCCTGACATATTGACTGTAAGAGCGATGCTGGCAAATACAATAACCGATGCTATAAATACAAATGAAAGCACTTTCCCCCTCGACTTTATCACCTCGTTAAAATGCCGGTCACCTGTATTCTTCAATTCTGAAGATAAAGAAGCATGTTTAAAACGTTTCATCACCGGCCTTTCAACCAGCTTGTTTGTGATGTGAGAGACTAGCAGCGTCACCAGAAGAGTGATAAACAAGTACAGCGGCACTTGTTGTGCAATATTTATATTGATGGCCTCAAAAGCCTTAAGAGTGGCCTTTTGTATTGGATAGTGAAATATGTATATCCCATAGGAAATAACACCGAGCCACTTCAACGTCGTAAATTCTAAGAAACGTCGAGCCCATTTAGCTTGAGGGGCGGTAAACACGATTAGTCCTAGTAGCACCGCAACAAACGGGAAGTTATAGCGTCCAAAATCTAACTGCATCAAATCATCTAGCTCTGTTGCCAGTATCGCAAACACAAGTCCTACACTTAGCCAAAATACTACTTCCGCCCATTTAGACGTTTTCTGTTTATAAAGGCTGGCTAAAAACATACCAATTAAAAAATGCGGTAAATGAGCAAATAGAGAATAAGTGAGTGATTGACCCGCGGCTGACTCCACAGAAACACCAAAAGGCCAAATTAGCGGAATACTTATAGGCCAATCATTGTGAATAACCATTTGCCCCATAAAGTACCGATAACTCAGATAAATGACGGGAATGAGTAAAAAGCAGAGTATTTGAGCTTTACGCAGACCAAGCTTAAACAACAAAACAAACAACAATGGCAATAAGAGGTAAAACTGAAATTCAACGGCTAGTGTCCAAAACGGCGGATTTAAACTCATCACCTGATTGTCTTTCAAGTTATGCAAAAAGACCAAGTGAGAGATAATATTATTGAAGCTAACATCAGAACCTTGAAAACCTTTGATCGCCAAAAGGCCAACCAGACAAATATAGTAAAGAGGAATGATTCGGGTAGCGCGATTAATAAAGTAATGTTTAATATTAGGAAATTGATTACTTTTAAATGAATGCCAAAATGGTATTGATAACAGAAAGCCGCTTAGTACAAAAAATAGTGCAACGCCTGTGTTCCCATTCATCATCCAACGTTCAAAATCGATAAATAAAAATGAACCGCTAAGACCAGTGAATTGCTGAAAATGTACAAAAAATACGGCTAAGGCACCTATAGCTCTGAGCCCATCTAATCCAGCAATATAAGAACTGTCAGCTGTATTTTCTATATTATCCTTGACCAGTAACTGGATATGGTGGGGCTGATACTCATTACCACTCAAATTCAATTTCAAGTATTTATGGATAATGAAGGAAACAATGAGAACAATGAAAAAATCAGTACTATCCGCTACCGAGTTGATAACAAATATTTGTAAAAACTCGGACAGCAATACTATTATCGAGCAAATAATAACACCAAATAATAAACGGCGTTTAGCTAAATAGAGCAGCCATACTGCTCCCCCGTAAAATACCAATTTTTTGCTAAAAGCCAGAATATTGATTAGAACATTGCCTTCAATCGCGGCAGAAAAAGGCAACCATTTAAACGTTCCTAATTGTTCCCTTAATTCAAACGGATAGAGACCGTTACCTAAAATAGTGATGAGCAATAAAATAGCGAGTTGTTGTGCATTAATTTTTTGGGACAAAAACCTCCAAATAATTAAAGAAAAGATACCTCCAACTAAAGAAGATAAGTTTATATTACTGTATATTATCAAGAATTTAGACATTAAAATCACGATAACCAAGATGCACAACTTATTAATATGTCCCCAAACTGGAAAGGCTATTTTTAGTAGATAAAAAGCAACAAGCCAAAAAACGGTGTTCTCAAACGTCCAATACCAATCAATGGAGGGTGAATTAAGTAATAGCTTTATGTTTTCTTTAAATACATCCACATCAATTGAGGGAGCGAATGGAGCAAGTTCAAGTCCAATAATCGCAAAAGCAATATAAAAAGAAATTTGTTGATGAATATGTATTGCTTTGAATCTTTTAACCAAATCTAGGCGAAGTGATGTATATAGAAAAACACCAATTGTAAATCCAATCGTGTTCCATATTGCGTCACCACCCCATGGTAGTCGATCTTCAGTAAAAAGCTGCATTGCTTGAATCGAATATGCGAACAAAAATGTAGTCATTGTAAGAAGTAAAAGCTGACCTGCTGAGTTGTTCTTGGGGAAAGCTGCTCGCAAAAAAATACCGAACGGTATGAACAAAATGATATTGGCGATTAAATCAGGTAGAGCCGCTTTTGTGATGTCGAAGTTAAGTAGGGCCTCGACTGCGCGCGCATTGGGCACAGCGTCGTTAAAGTTAAATGGATAAAGTGAACCATAAACAATTAATATCGAAATAAAGAAGAAAATTGATTTCATTTTTAATTTAACGCAGTCATTGAAGCATTAAGGCACTTGTTTTCTCAAGATTATGCATTAATTAGCCTTGAAAGTATTTTTATTAGGTCTAAATCACACGATTTTGAGCTTGATGGTAAACCCTTCGTGTCGCTTAAGTTTGATTTTAACTATGCTTTTTATTTCCTCGTATTCTTGAAAATAAAGCGTCTTTAATTGTCTCGTGACTTAGCACCAGCTTTGGCGAAAGCATTCCTACAATTTTCCAAAAAAGACTAAACATAACCGTTTTAGATACATCAATGTGCTCAACTCCAGAACCCACGAGACTGCGTGTTAAATCAATGTTCTGTTGCTTCATCGAATACAAATTGTCTACAATTAATGTATGTTTATGTAAGATACCGTCTCTTGCCATTTTTAAATCTGCACTGATATCGCAAAGTTCTATAAATTTAGAAAAATTTTGTTCGTAACTATTAGCATTAAGTTGGGCCATATATTTGTTAATTACCTTGCCTCTGGTCGTCCAACCGCGCCTATTCCTTTTGAATCCATTGGCGAGTCTATTTTTGTCATTGGATGTAGATTTTGATAATAGGCAAAGATACTCTTTTTGGGAGCGTAAAACGCGATGGAGTACTACAGCATCATTGCAAATAGCGCCAATGTCACCGTTAATTGAGAAACGATGAGGATCTTCCGCCCTAATTTCAACATTGCGATTCGGCACAATAGATTTGAATGAGCTATCAATATAACCTTTAGAACATTTTGCTAATGAAGTAAATTCATCTTTATCACCAGATAATAGTAACCAATTAAATCTTTTCGGTAATTCATTTGAAATATCCAACGAAAAAATTTCATTTAATGGCTTTTGAGGTAAAAAAAACTCATCTACATCTAAAAATGCGATGTAATCGGTTGTCTGCTTCTCGGTTGTGCACAGAGCATCTGTGTATATTATAGATTGCACTTTATTGGTGTTGTAAAAGTTACTATTTATTTTTTCTTCATACTCTTCAGGAGGCTGACCTATTAATTCATCAGCGACACAATATGACACTTCTGGGTGGTGTTTTATAATTTTATTCAGAACTTCAATAGAGTTATCATCAGTATTGTTGACGTAAACCTTTATGCTGCTGAAACCTATATTTAAATGATGAAAAATCCATTCGGGAAGATAAGCAGCCTCATTTTTAGCACATCCTGTTAAATGTATATTAGGACTTTGACTCTTTAGTTTTGCACTATTCATCGTTTAACACCAATAGAGAAATTGCCGATTAATTTTTTAAAATAAGAAAACCACAAACGGAAAGTTTAGGCAATCTTATTCTTTGTCATGGATTTGTGAATTGTTTAACATCTTTTTTTATTACAATAAAGGTTATCAGACTTTTAGTGACCATTATTAAAACTCCTTTATTGCGCAATCATAGCATGACAAGTATGATATTAACGATTGCACAATATGCTAGGAACGTCTCCACCAACAGTGATATTTTTGAAAGAGAGTTATTAATTGAAGATTCTTGTCCTGTCGCATCGAGTTCCTTTTCCCCCGAATAAAGGTGAGAAGCTTCGCACTTATCATCAACTAGAAAGGTTGAAGCAACTGGGCCACTCAGTGTCTGTAATTTCTCCTAGTAACGGTTTCAAAGACGAAGGTTATGCCGCCGCTTTGGCATCAGACCTAGAGATTACCGTCAAGACGGCTCAACTGGAATATAAACCCTTACGTTTTGTAAAAGCATTAGCGACTAAGCGTTCGCTAAGCGAGGCAAACTTTTACTCTTCTAGCGTAAAACAGCTTATTAAAAATGAAATACAGTCGTTTGAGCCTGACTTTTTATTTTTAACTGCGTCGTCGCTTATTAGGTATCTCGACTCAATAGCTAACGCAAACAACGGTCCTATAATTTTAACTGATTTCATGGATGTCGACTCAAACAAATGGCAACAATACCAACACAAAGCCCGATTCCCGATGAATTTGATATACGAGCGTGAAGCCAAATTAGTTAAAAAATTAGAAATTGAAGCAGCAAATATATCCAAGGAATGTTATTTAATTGCCTCTGCTGAAGTAGAATTATTTAAAAAGGAGGTAACACAGCAAGGAAATATTACAATTTTACCGAATGGTATTGACTCGAGTATATTCAAGCCAAATATTGATATGAGTAAACCAGCGCACCCTACTCTTCTTTTTACTGGCGTAATGGACTACGAACCTAACATTGATGCTATTTTGTGGTTTATTGCTAATTGCTGGTCACAAATCAAAGAACAATACCCCAACTCTAAGCTGGTGATAGCGGGCATGAACCCTAGCAATAACATAAAGAAACTGGGTATACGTGATGATATTGTCGTTACTGGGTTTGTAGAGGACATAATGCCGTACTTTCAAAACGCCTGTATATTTGTAGCGCCATTTCAAATTGCTCGAGGTGTTCAAAATAAAGTATTACAGGCAATGTCCTGTGAATTGCCTGTTGTTACAACATCAAAAGGTATAGAAGGTATTATTCATTGTGCAGGAAAGGATGTTGTTCTTGCAGATACAGCAGACCAATACACTAGGCATTGTTTAAATTTACTCGAATCAATTGAATTGAGGGAGTCAATCGGCAAAGCTGCCCGACAAACAATATTAGCTAATTATGCTTGGCCTGAAGTTTTGAAACCATTAACTAGTCGAATTGAAAAAGCCATATGAAATTTATACTCAAGGAAATTCTATTTGCAATATTTGCTGTGTTAGCCTTACCTTTTACGCTGGCGTATTTTTTAATTTCATTAGTAATAAATAAAAATCAATGTATTGCGTTTTTTAGTCAACTTTTAAGTTTAATTCCCGGTAAATTAGGTGCTTATTTTAGGGCTGGCTTTTACCGCTTCACTTTACGAGATTGTAGCAAAGACGCGGTTATATCCTTTGCTACTTTGCTTTCACAGCAAGACGTGTCTATTGCAAGCGGGGTTTATATAGGGCCTCAATGTAATATTGGTATGTGTAATATAAGGCAAAATGTGCTTTTAGGAAGCGGTGTACATATAATGAGTGGTGCAAAACAACACAACTTTGATGATGTTAATATACCGATTAGAGATCAAGGCGGCTTATTTACCAAGGTCGAAATAGGAAAAAACTCATGGGTTGGTAATGCAGCTCTTATTATGGCTGACATAGGAGAGAACTGTGTTGTTGCTGCTGGCTCCGTTGTTATTAGTGCGGTTCCAGATAACGCAATTGTTGGCGGAAATCCTGCAAAAATAATTAAACTAAGAAGTTAATCTAGTCATATTGAAAGTTATATAGAAGTGTTTTTCGTTAACAGGGCATACGGTGTCAAATACTAATCAAACAGCTTCTTAGCTTTCACTGTGTGTGCTTTCCAGTCAAACATTTCATTCACAAATTTTGCGCCTTTTTCACCCATCGAGCGACTTAATCTCGGATCACTGAGCAATTGTTTTATTTTTGTCGCAATAGAATCGGCTTTTGTACAATCAATAATAAACCCAGTTTGTTGTGGCAACATAGTTTCTCCTGTGCCTCCTGAGTCGCCTGCTATAACTACCTTACCGCATGCTTGAGCTTCTACCAGAACCATACCAAAACCTTCTATATCGTTGGCTATCGTGCGGTTCGGTAATATAAAAATATCACATTGCTGGTAGCACTTAATCATTTCCTCATCGCTTACTTCATTAAGAAATATTACATTGTCTTTTAGTTGCAATTCACTCACTAACTGAAGCAAACGCGACTTTTGATCACCATCGCCAATGATGCAATAAAGTGTTTTAGGATGAGCAGCTAAAATACTGGGCATCGCTTCTATCATTTTATCGTGCCCTTTACGGGCTTGTAAACGACCGACAGTGAGTATGACTGAATGCTCACTCCATTGCATATCCTTCTTGAACTGAACGTTGCTAGGCAGCGGGATAAACCGTTCACAATCTGCTCCAGGATGCAGCAGGACCGTATTACCCACATCATAATTTAATCGACGCGCAATATTTTGACTATTCAGGCTATTGCAAATTAGCATATCAGCTGAAGCACAGACTCTTTTAACCATTAAGCTTTGCTCACGACTTGTTGCGGCAGTTTCAATATCTTCACCATGAATGTAACAAACAAATTTCACTTTAGTAAACAAAGACACTAACCAAGCAATAACGCCTTCGTGAATGACTCGCCCACAATGAATATGAGTGATTCCGTATTGCTTGGTCAGTTTTCGAACCTGCATAGCTGTTCGCCAATAAAAACCAAGTCCAGTAAAACTTTTAAAACCCCACTCAGCTGATTTAAGAGGTATTCTAATAACGGCGTTATCAATTTGTTTATCAATTGAGTTATCGTTCACGGTATCAGTAACAATGATGTAGTCTTCTTTTGGTAGCCTTGAATAGAGTTCCCAAAACCACCTTCCACTGCCACCTGATTTAGGCGGAAAGTTTTCAGTTAATACCAAAACCTTTTTTCGTTTTTGCATCTAATCTACAACCCTTGTCTCAAAACCGACTTGAAGTGCATTTATTGCTTCAACTAAAATACGATTTTTACTATTTTCATCAAATTCTGTGCTTACAGAAATGGCCAGGAAAACGCCATCATATTGCTTGCCTTGCAACTTCAGCCAAACTTGATACAACTTTGCTCTTGTAGTGTCAGTAAAAACAGCGCCGTTAATAACATACAAGTAATAAACGTTAACTTGTTCATCCGTCACTGACTTTAAGGTCATATTCTTGATGCGTAAGTTACCCACCAGTGGTTCAGTTCGGTTACCCGACAAACTCCACCGTTTCTCACCAAAAATATCATTTTGGGTGCTTATTAATTCACCATCAATGCCATCATAATATGCAGTGAAATACACAAAATTAAGATTCTCATAACGCAGTGTTAGCAACTCAGAGCTAGTTGAACGTTTGAACTCAGGCCGCCAAGTCGATAGTGCGTTACCCTGTTTAACTACATTAAAAGGGAGTTTAAATTCAGGTGCGATAGGAGCTACATTTGGTGCAGAGTTAATTGAAATAGACGTCGCCATACCTAAAACAAGCAAGACTATAACGACAAACGACTTTGACACTATTGTTTTGAGTCCTTCAATCTTATTGCTTGTGTTACCTATTTCTGCTTCAACGGTTATCTCATCGCTGACAGCATTTTGCTTTAACATACTACGATTTTCAATACGCCGAATAACCTCACCAATACCTAATAGACAGACAATTACAAATGCAAAGAAAAACCACCCGTATATTAAGTGATCAGCACCAACAGCGTGCTTCATATCGCTAGCATAGCCAATCATTATGATCCCAAAAACACGAACTGCATTAGCTAGGATTGGAAACACAACCGATAACAGTACAAAGAAAAAACGTGTTCTCATGCGTTTCAGATTCATGTAACCGTACAAATTACCCAATACAATCGATGCAATTAAAAAGCTAACTCCCGAGCAAGCTTCAGCAACCAAAAAACGACCTTGTGGGATTTCTAAAAACAAACCTGAGCGATACAAAGGCACACCCGTCCAAGAAACCATTTCTACCGATATATCCGCAGTTATTTCCTGTAAAAATGGAATTAACTCTTCACCAAAAGGAATAGCAAATAGCAAAAAGCTTAGTGGGAAAATAATTTTTTTAGTTATTTGGTTGCCGAGGTAAAACCAAATAAGCGTGGGCAGCAACGAAAACATTGCCGCGTGCTGAAATAACTGAATGTCGCCGGCAACGCCAATGACATATAAAAGCACTTGTAAGAAGATGAATGGCAAAGCGAGTAACGTGCAACTACGAGCACTCCAATTAATATCGTTCTTTTTTTCCCATATCAAATAAAAGCTCACCGGCAAAACAAAAAAACAGTGATTAAAAATTTCTGATATGTACCAAATTTCTATTGCTGATACTAATCCTTGGAAAGTTAAGGCTATCCATAAACAAAAAAGAACCGCTCCAAAAGCCCAATTAACTGAGTGACTGGCACCCTCATCCGCTGTCATCTGCTCACTCAGCATTGATAACATCCTTGTATGTTTCGTACATTGTTCCCCATTTATAGTCTTTTATGAGCCGCACTAGCTTTTTTTCCATCACGTGCAAATTAACATAATGGCGTAACTTTGACTTCAAAGGAGCCCCATCAACCCGAGGTTGGTCAGTATCAATTTCCCATGGATGAAGATAGAAATTATATGGCTCGTCAGTGGCTTGCATATATTTCTCTATGCGCCTATTAGATACCCAATAAGGATACAGTCGAAAATAGCCACCACCACCAATACCGATATTTTTACCATTATTAACTAAAGTTGGCACCGGAATTTCTATAATGCCTTCTTTGCGAACATGTTGAAATCGGGGCCAATCTGGCACGCCATATAAGTCATGCTCTATGGGATAAGTACTTGATGAGTACTTAAACCCTAATTCAACCAAAATATCAAAAACCCACTCATTGGTTTTATCGATTGAGAAACTAGGTGCTCGATACCCTAATATTGCTTTACCAGAAACCTGTTCAAGTTTATCTTTACTAACTCTTATGTCTTCGAACACTTGCTCTTGAGTCATGGTTGTAGTGCGCCTATGGTTTGACCCATGACTGCCAAGCTCATGTCCTTCATCGACGATCCGTTTAACCACTTCAGGACAATGTTCTGCAACCCACCCCAACGTGAAAAAGGTACCTTTTATACCATGTTCATTAAATAAATCGATTAGACGATTTGTGTTATTGCCAACCCGAGGTGTGATACTTGACCAATCAGAGGGTGAGATAACGGATTCAAATGCCGAGACATGAAAGTAGTCTTCTACATCCACTGTCATCGCGTTAAGTCTTTTTGAATAAGATTCCATGATCTATTACCCCTATTCCAGAATCGGCTTAATGATCAACGACCTTTACCAAATAGAATCACTTCAACGGTTCTAATCAGTATTAAAACATCTAGCAACAAACTTTGGTGCTTCACGTAATATAAATCATATTTAAGTTTTTCGAGCGAATCCTTTACGCTTGCTCCATATGGATAATTCAGCTGCGCCCAGCCAGCTAAACCTGGTTTAACATTGTGGCGCTGATTGTAATATGGTACTTCCTTAACTAACTGTTTCACAAACTCGGGACGCTCCGGTCGTGGGCCAATAATCGACATTTCACCTTTAAGTACATTAAGCAGTTGAGGCAGTTCGTCAACACGATACTTTCTAATAAAATTACCAATAGTAGTGACCCGACTGTCGTTTTTAGTTGCCCACTTCGCTCCGTCTTTCTCTGCGTCAGGTCGCATACTTCTGAATTTTAGAATGTTGAATAGCTTGCCATCCTTACCTACTCTTTCTTGCTTATATAATACAGATGCACCAGTCCGAAAACCATCATCGATATAAATAATGACAGCGGTAACCAACATGAAAGGCCATGCGAAAAACATCACAAAGCCAGACAACATTATGTTTAACATATAGTCGAGCGACTCGCGCAAATAATTTTGAGAATGGAAGCCATGAGAATAAATAACCCAGCTGGGGTACATCAGGTCCACTACAATTTGACCTCGTTCGCGTTCCATAAAATCGAGTAGGTCTGTTACTTCTATGCCTCTCAAGCGGCAATCAAATAAAGCCGAAACCGGTAATGTCCCTCTTCGTTGGTCACACGCAACCACGATTTCTTCAATATTATTATCAGATAAAAATTGCCTGAAGGACTCATCTACTTTGATATGAATAATTTTTTCACGTTGCACTCCACTTTGCCGGTCATCTCCGGGAATAGGAACAAACCCCACCAATTCAAATCCTAGGCGGTCAACGTCACGGCGCATATTATTTTCTATTATAGAGGCCCTTACACCTGCCCCCAGAACCAGTATACGAGAGCTGCTAAGACCCATCAATCCGAGTCGGTTGGTAAAATAACGAAAGAACACAAGGGTAAGGATGTTGAAACAAATAGCGGTGGGCAAAAAATACGGATGTAAATCGAGTTGTATAAATAGTGCACTCGTTAATATTTTGACAATAAAATAGCTTAATACCAAACTAACAAATATGCGCCTAATGATACCCCTGAAGGTTTCACGTAATTTAGTTTCGTACAAACCCACAGATAAAGAACACACCAATATAGCAATCATCAGCAAAAAGATATTAATTGCTAGTGCTTCAGAGTTAGGCTTTGGCGTAAGCTGCAGGCTCACTAGGACGAAACTAGCAATGTAACTTACATACGATATCAGCACCGCCTCAGTGAGTACTAGGGCCGTTGAGCGCTTATTTTGTCTTTTGTTAGACGATGCCATAACTTCCTATTACATGAACTCGAGTTTTAGACGTTTGATAATTTATCTATTTAAGATAAACTTATCCTAATTCGTTAATCATTATAGTAGTTTTAACGCTCGGGTAAATGAATGTTTTACGATTTGTGATAAACTTTGTGAATATCATCAATATATAAGAAGGAAATTTAGGGATGAGAAGAGCACATCAGTTGGGCATAGCTGGAGTATTTTTTGCCACATTTATAATGACAGGGTGCAGTGTTAATACATTGCCTCAGGCTACAACTAGAGCGTCATTGACAACCACCGTTAATGATTACCAGTACCTCATTGGGCCTGGAGACAACTTAACCATTTTTGTTTGGCGAAACCCAGAAATTTCAGGAAACTTTATTGTGCGACCTGACGGCAAAGTAACCACTTCATTGGTCGAAGACGTAGAGGTGTCCGGTAGAACTCCGACGATGCTAGCTCGCCAGTTAGAAGAACAGCTTTCTACGTACATAAATAATCCTAGAGTGACAGTTAGCGTAGGCCAATTTAAAGGTCCTTTCAGTGAGCAGGTTCGGGTAATAGGCGAAGCCACGAACCCGAGTGCCATTAATTATACAGAAAACATGACCCTGCTTGACCTAATGATTGCCGTAGGAGGACTAACCGAATTTGCAAGTGGAAACAACGCAAAATTAGTCCGTGTGATTGCAGGTAAGCAAACAACATTTGAATTAAACATTGAAGATTTGATAAAAGATGGCGATATAACTGAAAACATTGATATGCTGCCCGGTGACATTATCATTATCCCAGAAGCTTGGTTTTAGTCTAATTTAGAGAATTATTTACATGCAAGATTTAGAACAAACCATTCAAATGGTGCTCGACTTTATTCGAGGAATATGGATAAAGAAACGATATGTGATGATATGTTCTTGGTTGATATGCCCTATCGGCTTTTTTTATGTAACCACTTTGCCCGACGTCTATAAATCTGATGCCCAAGTTTATGTTGATACCCGTTCGGTATTGCAACCCCTGCTAGTGGGGATGGTAATAGGGTCTAATCCGGCTCAAGAAATTCAAATGATGGCCAGAACATTACTCAGTAGAGCAAATGTTGAAATTATTGCACGCGAATCGGATTTGGACATCACCGTCTCTGGCGATGAAGCATACAATAAATTAATTACCAGCCTAACCGAAAATATTGACTTAAAAGGAACGGGTAGAGATAACATTTACACTATCTCTTATGCAAATGAAAATCCTGAAATGGCGCGTACAGTAGTCCAAGAAACTCTTGATTTATTTGTTGAAGGGTCTTTAGGGAGTTCGAGAAAAGGAACTGACACAACAACTCGGTTTTTAAATGAACAAATCGCAGAATATGAAAACGAGCTAGCAGAGAGTGAGCAGCGTTTAGCTAACTTTCAACGAAAGTATAACGATATTTTGCCTGCTCAAGGCTCTTTTTATGGCAATCTACAATCACTAAAACAGCAGATGGAAGTAACTAAACTGACCATTAAAGAAACACAGCAGCAAATTAATGCGATGAGAGGTCAATCTCGTCAGGCACAAAAAGCTTCTGATGGCTTTGAGGTGCGCAGTAATGCAGCCGAACAAGTACTAACAACCCGATATGACGACCGTATTTTAGCCTTAGAAGGTCGCTTAGATGAATTGCGGTTGCGTTTTACAACGAAACACCCAGACGTAATTGAATCTAACAATCTATTAGAAGCATTAAAAGAAGCAAGAGAAAAAGACATCAAAGCCTTTTTAGCTCAAGATATTGACGATAATTCGCCATCAATGTTAACTGAAAGCGATCGTCAGTTACGTCTTGAAATAGCGCGTTTAGAGGGCGTGTTAGCCTCACTCAAGGTGCGGGAAAAAGACACTGAAGGTAGGATAATTGATCTGCAGTCTACAATTGACCTCGTACCTCAAATAGAATCTGAAGAAACGGGCCTAAACCGCGATTATGGTATTAAGAAACAGAAGTATGAAGAATTGCTATCACGCCGGGAGTCAAATAATTTAACTCGAAGAGCAGACAATCAATCTGACGACTTGCAATTTAGGATTATTCGCCCACCATTGATAGCCGACAAGCCAAGCGGACCAAGACGGATTATATTCTACACTGGTATACTTTTATTTGGCTTCGGTTTAGGTGGGGGTATTGCGTTTCTAATGAGTATGATAAAGCCGGTGTTAGTTCGTGGTCAGCAAATTTCAGACCTTACGGGTTATCCTATTTGGGGGGCTGTTGCTCACTTGGATATTGTTAATATCAAAAAACGAAACAAAATACGGATATTTATTTTTACATTGTCATCTGGTGTAATCATTATGCTATATGCAGCTTTAATCACAGTAGATGTTATGAATATTGATTTGGCGAGTAAAATACCATTATGAACAACACGATAGAAAAAGCCTTACTTCGCCAAAAAGAAGCCGACCGCTTGAAAAAGGAAGCTGAACTTTTACATGCTGAAGCCAAAAAGCTTGAACAAGTTAATGTATCGGATGTACCTGAGAATGAAAAAATAGTTTCAAGCTCAGACGGACACAACGCTGATAATACCCAAGCAAAAGTAACTGAATCTACTCTTTCAGTAACTCCTAATGAAAAACCGGTTGAAAAAACAGCGGCCAAACTAGATGAAACATCTAAATTCCCCAGCCAAACTTTTGATATTGATATTGCTGACTTAGAAAGACGCGGCTTTGTGTCATTGCACAGCACGCGTAGTCAAATTAATGAAGAATACCGTGAAATAAAACGCAAACTACTATCAAATGCATTCGGTGCACTGTCAAAAACAATCACCAATGCCAACATTATTATGGTAACTAGTGCTCGCCCAAATGAAGGAAAGACCTTTACCGCCATTAATCTTGCACTGAGTATTGCGGCAGAAAAAGACAAACTTGTGTTACTTGTTGATGCTGATGTTTTAAAACCCAACATATTAAGAACATTGGGTTTAAAAGAACGATCTGGACTCATGGAGTATTTATTGGGTGATGTCAAAGAAATTGGCGAAGTTATGTTTCGGTCTAATATCGACAAATTGAAAATTATACCAGCGGGTCGCTCACATCATTTATCCACCGAATTACTGGCAAGTAAGGCAATGAGCGACCTCATTACCGAATTTTCTACACGATATCCAGACAGGGTGGTAATTATTGATACTCCGCCGATAATTGGTATCAATGAATCAGCAGTATTAGCTAACTTTGCTGGTCAAGCTGTAGTAGTAGTGGAAGAAGGTCGCTCAAAACTATCAGATGTGCAAAAAGCAGTAGAGCGTTTAAACCCTAATATGGCTATTGGCTTCGTAGTGAATAAGTCACTCAATTCATCAGAGCAATCGGGTTACTACGGCTACCATCATTACGGTAGTGATAGAGAAGGCGAAGAACAGCCTGTATCCAAAGCATAAAAAAGGAAGCGTTAATTGATGCACTATAAGAGGAAGTACAAGGCGTTATCACTACTTGCGTGCATTCCTTTTTTTGTACAAACGTTAACTTCCTATGCTTATGCCAACGAGCTCAAGTGGGCTTTTGGTGTCGACAATGAAGTTGTCTATCAAGATGTTTATTCTGAGGTGCAACAAGAAACTTTTAATTCTACGAACTTTATTGTGCGACCTCAGTTGTCACTTAATTTCACATCAAAACGCACGAACGCATTTTGGCAGGCAACCAGTAATCATGTTCGCCGGAGCCTTCAAGATGCTGATGTAACAAACAATTACACAAACTACGCTTATGGCGGCAGCTTCGCAGCAATAAAGAATCTACTAACATTTGCTGCCAGCGGTGCTTTAAACTATCGAAGTACGGCAGCAAATGGTTTCTTGGTTGATAACTTCCTATTAAATGCAGGAAATTTATCGAAAACCCGTTCTAACCGCTTTAGTACCGACTTTACGCTTCCCAGAGGAGATTATTTTGGTCATTCAACTAAAATTAGTTACTCTGCTACGGAAAGCGAAAAGCGTGAAAATTCACTTAATCAGTTAAATAGTAACGTACTTAGCATTACTACAAATACTTATACCGGCAATGATTTTGAACATTTTAGCGCACAAGTTAGGAGTGTTTTTAGTTTATCTAAGCGCAGCGTAAACGGTGATTATACCAACCGCCGCGTTAATGGCGATATGTCGTATCGTTTTATTGATAACTTTGGTTTCATAGTGAGTGCGAGCCACGAAGCTAATCAGGTTAAATCGCAAAACGATGTATTCTCTAATTTGCGCCAATTTAATAGCGTAGGAGCAGGTTTAATTTGGCGACAAGCGGAAAACAAACTGATTTCACTTACCTGGAACAAAGCAGATAATACTGCTATTGAAACAGATGATGACAACAAAGGTTACATAGGTGCTAACGTAAATTGGCAATTTACGCCACGCACACAAGTAAGTGCAGATTATACCCGGCGTTTTTTTGGAGAAAGTGGAAACTTTAGTTTTCAACACCGACTTAAAAAATTCAGAACTCAAATTACTTATTCGGAAGAAGTCACTAGCTTTTCACGCTTAATAGCTGAGCCTGAAAACTTGGGTGTCTTTATATGTGCAGACGGTATTAGTGATTTAGCCGCCTGTTTTCAACCGAGTTCTCTCAATTATCAATTACAGCCTAACGAACAGTTTGTGCAGTTTAACGCGCAAAATCCAGTAATTAATGATCAGCTCATTTTACGGAAGGGCCTTTCTTGGCAATTAGGCACTGACTTACGAAGGACAAAAGTATCATTGAGTGGCCGCTATTTTGATAATGAGTATTTAGAATCTGACCGAAGATCTAGAACCTATTCCGCGGGCACATCGGTTTCTTTCGGCATTGGACCCAAAACTAATATTAGTTGGACCACGAACGCAGCGGTTACAGATGATATATTTGGAGGAGTCAAAGGAACGTCAGAAGTGCTAAATACTAAATTAAGCATGGAGCGTAAAATCAGCCGTTATTTCAGTTTATCCTTGGAATTATCTTACTTAACACGCGACACCGAAGGCGCAACAATTGGAAGTGTGGGATTCTCAGGCCTTAGCGGCGATCTTACAGATCGCCAGGTTGCTTTGAATCTTAAATATAACTTAACTAAATAATTAGCTACTCAATGGATTGGTAGGTAGTACTAGTTTTGTGGGTTTATAATACTGGATGCAGCAATCCCCCATAAATAATACGCCTACTCATCATCACTTTTTAACCTCACATAAGCTTGATATTTCTTTTTCAATAACTTATCAATATACTGGGTAAGTTTAATTTTATGCTTTAAAGCGTCATCTAAGGCATCAACAAGCTCGTGCAGCATATCTTTGTAATAACTGGCTTCATGAATTTCAGTTCCTTTTGCAGTGAATCTGAGGGCCTCTGAATCCGCATTAGAAACCGCTTCTCTTGCAGGTATTACATTATCAGGTACAAACATTTCAGACTTCACTTCGTCAATAACCATTTGGACTTGTTCTTCTTCAAAGAACTCTATTTCTTCCAAGTATCCATATAACAAGACACGATCCATTAACGTATTCATGCGTCGAGGTACGCCGCGCGAAAAATCATGAATGACACTAAAAGATTCATCACTAAACAAGCCATCACCTGCATAACCAGCATGCTTTAATCGAAATTCAATATACTCTCTGGCCTCTTGTGCATTAAGCGGTGCTAAATGGCATGAAGCAACAATACGCTGGCGAAATTGTTCCATATTTGGTGCACGTAAGATAGGTTGAAGCTCGTCTTGACCTAACAAAAAGCTCTGCAACAAAGGCTTGCCGGCTTTCTGGAAGTTGGACAACATTCGCAATTCTTCGATAGTTTCTAATGGTAAATTTTGTGCTTCATCAACAAGTAACAATGCTCGTTTGCCTTGGTCTGCCAGTTGATTTAAAAAACGCTCCAAATCATCAAGAATTTCAGCTTTGCTTTTACCTGTTACGTTTAGTTCAAATTTGGACGCCACCATCTTCACTATTTCATCGGGTGATAGTTTTGGAGTCACTATTTGTGCCGCAAAAATATCTTCTTCAAGACTATTCAATAGACTGTTAGCAATGGTCGTTTTACCTGTGCCAATGTCGCCTGTGATGACGATAAAACCTTCTGCTTGCGACAATCCATATTGCAAGTATGACATAGCCCTTTTATGCAATCTACTTTCATAGAAGAACGCCGGATCAGGAGTTAGCTGAAAAGGCTTTGATTTTAGTCCGTAATAACTTTCGTACATTTTTTATTGTCTGTCCTTTTTTAACTCGCAGTTAAGATACACTATTTTGCGTCTGCATTCACAATCTGTGAAATAATTCCTGTGGTCGACACACCCTCTTCAAACAAAAGCACGCGCACCTCACCACCGTTTGCTATAACCTCGTTACCACCTGCAATTTGATGTATTTGATAGTCGCCGCCTTTAACTAAAACATCAGGCAACACGTCTGCAATCAGTGATTGTGGAGTATCGTCACTAAACGGCACGACCCAATCTACAGCGCTCAAACCTGCTAGCACCGCCATTCTGCGCTGTATGTTATTAATTGGGCGACCTTCCCCCTTCAGTTTACGTACTGAATCGTCTGTGTTTACAGCAACAATTAAGCGGTCACCCAACGTCGCCGCTT
>JBLIKA010000059.1:0-20354 GCA_047637355.1 Glaciecola sp.
TCGAACTAAAATCTATAAAATGGTATTAGATATATACTTTTAATATGCATAACAGTGCGGTTATTATAGCCAACCCCCCGTAACTTTGAGTAAAGTGTGGATAGAGGCCTTTACATGCAATTGCATTAAGCCCGAAACAACACAACCAAGCAGCTTTCTTGGTTCGCAAACATCGCATTGGAGCAACAAATGAAACCCGAAACTATTGCGCTACACGCAGGCTACTCAAGTGAACCGACGACCAAAGCAGCTGCTGTGCCGATTTACCAAACTACATCGTTCACCTTTGATGACACCCAACACGGTGCTGACTTATTCAATTTAGCCGTTCCGGGTAATATTTACAGCCGTATTATGAACCCCACGAATGCTGTATTAGAGCAACGGGTGGCTGAATTAGAAGGTGGCATCGGTGCGCTGGCCGTGGCCTCAGGTATGGCGGCTATCCGTTATGCGATAGAAGCAATTGCTGAGGTTGGCTCCAATATTGTGAGCTCTAGCCAGTTATACGGCGGTACCTACAATTTGTTCGCGCATACGTTTCCCCGCCAAGGCATAGAAGCGCGTTTTGCAGCAGGCGATGATTTTGAAAAACTAGCGTCATTAATTGATGAAAATACTAAGGCCTTGTTTTGCGAATCAATTGGTAATCCAGCGGGCAATGTGGTCGATATTCAGCGCTGGGCTGACGTTGCACACGCGGCCGGTATACCATTAATAGTCGACAATACAGTAGCTACGCCCATACTCTGTCGCGCCTTTGATTTCGGTGCCGATATCGTGATCCATTCACTGACCAAATATATTGGCGGACACGGCACCACTATTGGTGGCATCATTGTCGATTCTGGCAAGTTTGATTGGGTCGCCAACGGCAAAAGATTCAAAGTAATGAACACGCCAGATCCTTCATACCATGGTGTCGTTTATACAGAAGCGTTTGGCCCAGCCGCCTATATTGGCCGCTGCCGAGTCGTGCCATTGCGAAATACAGGTGCGTCATTATCAGCGCAAAGTGCGTTTCAAATCATGCAGGGTCTTGAAACTTTATCACTAAGAATGGAAAGACACTGCGAAAACGCCGAAAAAGTAGCTGCTTATTTGGAAGCTCACGAAGCGGTAAGTTGGGTCAATTACGCGGCCTTACCAACCAGTAAATACTACGAAACCTGCCAACGCATCTGTGGTGGTAAAGCTGCGGGTATCGTGAGTTTTGGTCTTAAATCGCCTAACGGTGACGGTATTGAAGCCGGTTCCAAATTCATTGATGCACTTCAGTTAATCCTGCGATTAGTTAATATTGGAGATGCTAAATCGTTGGCTTGTCATCCAGCGAGCACCACGCATCGTCAACTCAATCCTGAAGAATTAGCGACGGTTGGCGTATCGGAAGAAATGGTTCGCATATCTGTCGGTATTGAACATATCGATGATATCATCGCCGACATTGAGCAAGCCTTGGTTGCAAGTCAAGCTTAAGCATTTGCTTATGATATAAAACCGTTAAACAAATAGAGTCAGCTGAGTATATTGATAACTCGCTGACTCTTTTTTTGTTTTTGCTCTTAGTAAATTTTATATCTAATCCTATCAATACTATGGATCAGCCCCTCTACATTTTAGTTACTAGCTTACTTTTCCGGCTTCTGTTGCTTGGAGAACCTCGTTAAGACTTCCTGTTTTACAGTCATAAATATACCCGTAAATTGGGATTTCACTTGGCACCATTGAGTTACTTCTGATGCGTTGTACATCTTCCAATACACTTTTTGCTTGATCGCTTATGGTTAACCAATTGATGTACTTACCATCAGTTGTGCCACCACCCGAATTGCTGTCATGCCAACCAGAAGCGTCGACACTAGAGGTTTTTAAGCTGCCAGCGAGTAAATCACCCATTATTTCAGTATTGAATGTTTCCATCCCACAATCTGTATGATGAATAACAAACCATTCTTTTGTGCCTAACAATTTATAGGATATGACTAATGAACGTATAGCATCATCGCTTGCTCTGCCACCTGCATTGCGGATCACATGCGCATCACCTTCAGCCAGACCGGCGTATTTAGCTGGATCTAACCGCGCATCCATGCATGTCAGGATGGCAAACTGCCTGGCCGGAGGCATGGGTAAATCAGCTTTATCTCCAAAATCAGCTACATAATCAGCATTTGCTGCTATTACTTCTTGCACTACTTTACTCATTTTGATTCTCCATTGGGCATACTAATAATGTCGTTTTGCTTCTAGGGAATTAATGGCGACAGCTCACATTAAATGCAAGGTCTCGTTAGATAATGAGTTCTATATTTTAGCTCAAAGAGAAATTTGCATATTGTCTTACTGTATCGTTTAACCGTATTCGGCAACCGTTGTTTTCGGTAGGGATAGTTAACACTGCGTTTAAAAATATGAACACGTTTATTATGTGCTTTGGGAAGGTACATAGCATATTGAGCGTGTAAAACAGCCAGACTTACATCTGACTTTTTGGAAGTTACGTCAAGTTAATTGATTAATGTTGATTGAAGCTTGACTCAAGGCCTACCTCAATCAACAACGTTACGTATTACGAATACGCTGGTGGTTAATAGAAAGCCTGAATATCAGTGATGGCACGACCTAAAATTAAGGCATGCACATCATGAGTCCCCTCATAGGTATTAACCGCTTCAAGATTCATCACATGACGAATTACGCCATATTCATCACTGATACCGTTACCACCGTGCATATCGCGTGAAACACGCGCAATATCAAGAGATTTACCGCAGTTATTGCGTTTCAATAATGAAATCAATTCAACCGGACATTGATTCGCATCCATTAAACGGCCCATTTGCAGACACCCCTGTAAACCAAGCGCTATCTCAGTTTGCATATCAGCAAGTTTCTTTTGAATTAACTGATTGGCAGCTAAAGGGCGACCAAATTGCTCGCGATCTAAGGTATAACTTCTAGCCGCAGTGAAGCAGAACTCTGCAGCTCCTAACGAACCCCAAGCTATGCCATAGCGAGCCTTGTTTAGACAGCCAAAAGGCCCTGCCAACCCTTTAATATCAGGAAACATATTTTCCGCTGGTACGAATACGTTATCCATAACAATTTCACCCGTTATTGAAGCACGTAAAGAAAATTTGCCCTCAATTTTTGGTGCTGATAAACCCTGCATTCCTTTTTCAAGCACGAAACCACGAATCTTACCTTCGAGTTTTGCCCAAATTACAAAAATATCGGCTATGGGTGAGTTAGTGATCCACATTTTATTGCCGGTTAAAAGATAGCCGCCATCTACTGCTTTAGCGTGGGTAGTCATCGATGCCGGATCACTGCCTGAATTAGGCTCCGTTAAACCAAAGCAACCAACCCACTCACCAGAAGCAAGTTTAGGCAAGTACTTCATCCGTTGTTCTTCAGTGCCGAAAGTATGTATAGGATGCATAACCAGTGATGATTGCACACTCATGGCGCTGCGATAGCCACTATCCACACGCTCTACTTCACGAGCAATTAATCCATAACTTACATAATTGACTTCACTACCACCATATTGGGCAGGTAACGTAGCTCCCAGCAGCCCTAGCTCGCCTAATTCACTCATTATTTCGCGATCAAAATGTTCATGTCGGTTGGCTTCAAGTACTCTTGGCAGAAGTTTTTGTTGGCAATAATCATGAGCAGTATCACGTATCATGCGCTCTTCTTCGCTTAATTGATTATTAAGCAACATTGGATCTTGCCAGTTGAAAGACGCTAGTTTTTGGCTCATTTGATTACTCCGTTTATCTACTTTTATATGCGTCACGTTAATTTAACAGATAAGGCTATTCTAAATATAAGAATAAATATAATATATAGTTTTTATATTTTTAATAATTTTTTATTATTGAGCTCAATAAAATGAATTTAAAACGTCTTGAATATTTTTGTCATTTAGCCTTACTGGGCAACTTTACTCGGGCAGCTCAAAAAATTGGTATTGCTCAACCAGCATTAACTGTTGCTATTCAAAAGCTAGAGCAAGAAGTTGGCTTAAAGTTGATTAATCGTGCTGACAAAAATTCACTCTTAACAGCTGAAGGTGACGTGTTATTTAAACTCGCAACACAACTATTAAGCCAAGCAAAACAGGTTGAATTAGAGTTAGAAGAGCTAAAAGGGTTAGAGGGTGGCACTATTCGTTTTGGTGTTTCAGCTATGATGGGCTCTTACTACTTCCCAAAAATATTGACAGAATTCAAGCAAAAACATCCAAAAATAAAAATACACTTAGTTGACCAAGGTACTGCCGCGCTTGAGAAAATGCTGCTCAATAGTGAGCTTGATTTGGCCTTAGTACGTGGTGATTTAGAAAATCCACAACTACGTTACACGCAACTTATAAATGAGGAAATAGTTGCAGGCATGGTCAGTTCCAATCCGCTAGCCGCTGAGCAAAGCATATCATTAACACAATTTTGTCAGCAGCCACTGGTGTTATTTCATAAAGGGTATTTTTTGCGTGAAGTAGTCAGTCAATACTCAAAAAAACACCTCTTACCTTTGGATATTCGTATGGAAACTAATCTTATTGAACTGCAAAAATCATTAGTTCGCAATGAGGTGGGTATTACGACTTGTCTATCGCGTATTTTACAAAACGAACCGCAAATAATAGCAATACCGTTTGAGCCAAAAATTGAATTTACGTTAAGTTTGGCATGGAAAAAAAATCATTATCTTTCAAAAGCCAGTAAAGCGTTCATCACTTATTTAAGCTCAGCAACTGAGCCAGGGTGTCCAGCTTAAATGGGTTTGCATCAACCTTTTTTCAGACTAGCATTTTGTTTTGATGTTGCTTAAGCCAAATAAAGAACTCAAATCAGGACATATCTAATCGCTTATTTTTAATTTAATTGTGCTAAGCCGGAATTATTTATTAATCTGTAAATTTGATCCTTAAACCTGTGTATAATAAAGGGACGTTTTGGGGATAATTTAATATTATTTCTGTCATCTTAAAAATGTATAGACCGCAACAACAAGTCAATACAACGAGTGTTATAAAAAATTGAGTCGTTCAACATGAATACACTAACAGGTATGCCAAGAAGTACTGATGGGGAAGTAGATCGCAAGTTTGTCGAGGCACTAGCAAGAGGCTTAGATATCTTACGCGCATTTAACCCAGGAGACGGATTCCTTGGTAATCAAGAGATTGCTCAACGAACCGGACTCGCGAAATCAAGTATATCTCGATTAACTTATACATTAACAAAGTTAGGCTACCTTACTTACTCCAAGCGATTAGAAAAATATCAGCTTGGTGCCGGCGTGCTGGCTTTGGGTTATGCATTTGTTTCTAACTTGGCGATCCGTCAAGTTGCGAACCCGCAAATGAAGGAGCTCTCGATTCAAACAGGCACATCAATAGGCCTGGCTGACAGAGACCGATTGGATATGATTTATGTTGACCATTGCGCCCCAAAAGACATCGTTACCTTTAAGAAAGATATTGGGGATCGAATTCCAATGGCAACCACGGCAGCCGGGCGGGCCTATTTAGTCGCTTTACCCGAAGAAGAACGAAATTTCTTTTTGCGCCATTTGAAAGAAAAATTAGGTGATAAATTCGAGGCAGTCAAAGTTGGTGTTGATGAAGCCTTGAAAAATTATAAAAAATTTGGATTTTGCTATTCATGGGGAGATTGGGAGCCAGATACGAATGCCATTGCCGTTCCCTTAAAACTGACGCAAGGCCAAATATATGTATTTAATGCGGGCGGACCTGCGTTTAGGCTATCGAAAGACTTTTTGAGATCCGAAGTTGCGCCACAATTAAAAAGTGTCGTGCGCAATATCGAAGCAACTCTAATTCGGTTTTAGTAAATTATCCGCGTTAAATCTTTTCTCAGATTAGGTTCAAAAGTATTTCGCTCTTAATCATTTGCTTCTATTTTATTTGCCTAGGCATGCGCATTACATCATTAGCCTCGGTAGTAACAATGATAGTATTGGAAAAGTAATAATCGCAATAAGCACCATAATATCCATTACTAAAAATCGTGCTACCCCCATGAAGATGTCATATACCGCAACCTTTGGTTTAGTGACGCTGGCGATGACAAAAACGTTTAATCCAACCGGCGGAGTAATCAAGCTTATTTCAAGCAATTTTATTACTACCACGCCAAACCAGATCAAATCTAACCCATAACCGTCCACCAAAGGGATCAAGAAAGGCAGAGTAAGCACCATAATACCAAGTGGATCAAGAAACATACCGAGCAGCAATAATACACCTGCGATCATCACCATCAGTAACCATAAAGATAAATCGGCACCCTCAACAAGCCCAACCAATGCCGGCGCCATGCCCGTTAGCGCGACAAACCCAACAAATATTTTCGCTCCAGCAGCGATAAAGAATATAGTCGTGGTTTGAGTGCAAGTCTCCTTAATTGAAAGGAGAAACTGCGACCAATTAAGCCTTTTTTGCAAAGAACCAATAACGATTACCGAAAATGCACTGATTGCGGCAGCTTCGGTAGCGGTAAATAAACCACCGTAAATACCGCCAATAATAATAGTAAAGAGCAACATTGCTGGCCAACATCTTATTGCTGCTTTTCGGCGTTCTCCTTTTTCAAGTATTGCGTCATCAACAGGTGCAACCGCCGGATTACGTTTTACCCATATGTAGATAACGACTAGAAAACCGACTAACGATAACAGACCGGGTATAACACCAGCCATGAAGAGGCGACTAACTGACATTTCTGTGAAAATACCATAAACAATAAACAACACACTTGGTGGGATCAGTGAACCCAGTGTTCCGCCTACAGCTACTGTCGAGGTAGCTAAGCGTTTATCGTAACCCATGCGTAACATCTCTGGCACGCAGATTTTACCCATCGCTGATGCGCAAGCGATACTCGATCCGGTAATAGCGGAGAATCCCCCACAACCAAACACAGAGGCCATAGCAACGCCGCCAGGCAAACGTTTTAGCCAAACTCGTGCAGCATGATATATATCCGTCGTAATACCTGTGTGGTATGCAATGTGACCTAAAAGCACAAATAAAGGTATCATACTTAGATCGTATGAATGCACTAAATCAAAGGCGCTCGATGAGATCATCGACAGAGTAGGAGCAACTGCACTGCCAATGTCAAACTCACCATGTCGCATAGCAAAAAATAAAAATATAAATGCCGATGACACACCAGCCAAACTGAACGCGATTGGCACGCGGATCACAAGTAAAAACAACGCACAGGCAAAGCCGACGAGACCAAGAATCAATGGATCCACAGGTTAACCCTCTTCAATTTTATCGTATGCGGGATCTGTTCGCCGCACGAGATAGTCAGTATTACCGCAGATAGCCGCACGCATATCGGTGACGACAATGAGCGATAGACGAACAACAAATAATACCGACCCAGCAAAAAATGCAAATCGCCCTGGCCATTCAGGAAGCTCTAACTCACCAAAGAAATAAGATCCGCTGCTAGCTGCATGGAAAAACCCCTGCCATGCAGAGAATGCAAGTGGCATTAATATCAATAGACTGATGAGAGACCCAATCGCTAGCATCCACAACTTGGCATGTTTGCCCAATCGCTTAAATAAGAACTCGATGGTTATGTGGCTGTAATCTGCTGTGACATAAGCTAATGGAAGAAAAATTGCTCCTACCATTAGTTCCCTTACAATAACGACATCATCAGTCACTCCCCAACCAAAGAGGTTTCGTGTTGCAACGGTTAGGGTGATCATTAGTCCGAGAGTGACGATGCACATACCAGCGAGAATTAATGCGCCCTGTTCAATTTTTTTCAACATAATAATAAACTCTATGGGTTTAAATTAACGTGACCAAGGGTAACCGTCACGATCACGTTCTTGGCTGTATTTAATAAGAAAGGATTTGTAATTTTCAATCATCGCTTTTCCATCGAGGCCGCTTTCGTTAGCTTCGTTTTCCCATTTTATAATGTGAGATTGACTGGCTGAATATAATTTTGCTGAATCTGAAGGACTGAGGCTAATGATTTCCAACTGCCTACCATCAATTCCTTGCGTAAAACGTTGCTCTGCTTCTTCGTCAGACTTCAGTACATTCTGACCTAGGTAATCGATAAAGTCGGCGCCAACATCGTTAAGTATCATTCTCTGTGACGGACTTAATCTGGCCAACGCATTTTTGTTTATAAAAATGCCTAAACCGGTGTAAATCCCCCAATTAAGTTTCGTTAAACTGTCTGTCACTTCGTGCTGCTTTAAAGCAAGTGATGCGTTCATATAACCCTGACTGCAATCAAGCAAGCCGTTATCTAGGCCCTGATAAGCCTTGTAAATGCTCATACTGACTAAATTAGCCCCTAAATCGCCAAAGATTTTTCCAAAGGTACCCACTCCGCGTATCTTTTTACCTTTTATGTCGGCTAGTGAACGAACCGCGTCACCTCTGCACAGCATGATGACGTTGGAGAGCATATATGAAGAGACAAAGACTAAATTTTGTTTGGCTAAACTATCTGATACTGCAGCGGACTGCATGTGATCGAAATTCGCTTTTAGTGCAACCCATGGATCTAAGTTTTCAAAGGGTAAGTTAGTCAACGAAAAAGAAACCATCTCTTTAAGAAAATAATCAGGAATAATTGTGCCCATGTCTACCACACCTGCAGCAATAGATTGTCGTGACGCATTTGCCTTAAACAGCGCACCACCCCACATAATCTTAATTTTTAAATTACCGCCCGAGCGCTTATCAACTTCCTCTGCAAACCAATTAGTGGCCTTTGCGCGAGCACCGCGGTTTGGTCCCGGCTCACCATAGGTAAGCACCGTTTCTGCGGCAGTTGGCATTGCACTCAATATAATTAATAGTGTGGCAGTTTTAAAAAACGTGCTGATTATGTTGATTTTTTTGACTCCTGATAAAAGTCACATTAATTTAGTATGACAGAATTAATGTGATTCTAATTTACATCAAAGTAATAAATATAGTGCTGCAAAAGCGACTATTGATAAATAGAAAAGTGTCGCCTTGCCAGTGAACTGGTGCAACGTATTTACCTATTAGCCCACTGCGCAAGAGTTTTTCCTTCTGCAACAAGTTGTTTTAATAACGCTGCTGGTTGCCAAAACTCTTGACCGTAAGTTTGACCAAATACACAAATGGTCTCGTAAATTCGTTCTAAACCAATCGTGTCGGCATAAAACATTGGACCACCTCTGAAAGCGGGAAATCCATAACCAAATGCGTAAACCACATCAATATCGCTAGGGCGTTGTGCAATGCCCTCTTCTAGTATTTTAAAACCTTCGTTAATCAAGGCAAAAGTCAAACGATCCAAAATAGTCTCGTCATTTATTACTTTGCGCTCAACTCCTCTTTTTTTTGCTTGTGCTTCAATAACCTCAAGAACGATGGGGTCATCAATTCGTTGCCTCGTATCGGGATCATATTTGTAATACCCTGCCCCCGTTTTCTGACCTAAACGACCCATTTCGTATAAAGCATCTGCAATACAGTAGGTTCTGATATCCCCTTTTTCTTCATCACTTAAGCCTTCACGCGCCTTATAGCCAATATCTATTCCCGCTAAATCGCCAACCGCTAAGGGACCCATTGCCATACCAAAGTGCTGCATGACTGTGTCTATATTTTGAGGCGTTGCCCCTTCAATCAAGCATAACTGAGCTTCGCGAGCATATTGTCGCAACATTCGATTACCAATAAATCCGTAACAAACTCGAGACAGTGCTGGCACTTTCTTAATGGTCTTAGCAATAGCCATCGATGTGGCTAGTACTTCATCTGAGGTTTTATCGCCACGCACAATTTCAAGTAATTTCATAACATTAGCAGGACTGAAGAAATGCAGGCCAATGACATCTTGTGGACGAGAAGTTGACTGAGCAATTAAGTTAAGGTCTTGATAGGACGTATTACTAGCTAAAATAGCACCTTGCTTACACACTTTATCAAGCTGACTAAATACTTGTTTTTTAATGTCTAGGTTTTCAAATACTGCTTCAATAACCAAGTCCATATCAGCAAAATCATGATAGTCAGTTGTACCCGTGATCAGTTCTTGACGCTGGACGGCCAGCTCTGAGGTCAATTTACCTTTACTAACCGTCATCGCATAATTTTTTGCAATAAGCGCTTTACCGCGTTGTAAGGCTTCGTCGTTAATTTCCAGCAAAGTAACAGGGATACCCACATTCACAAAATTCATCGCTATGCCTCCCCCCATCAAACCGCCGCCAATAATACCCACTCGTTTAATATCTTTTAGCTGAGTTTCCTTTGCTAAATTATTAATTTTTGAAGACATTCTTTCGGCAAAAAACATATGCTGCAATGCCGCAGACTGCGATGATTGCATGCACTCTACGAAAAGGCGTCTTTCAACCTTCATACCTTCATCAAAAGGAGTATTCAAGGCCGCTTCAATGCATTCAACAATACGATGCGGCGCTTCTTGCCCGCGAAAACGTTTACTTAATGCTGCTCTATATTCACTAAAAAATTCAGTTGATGCACCGGCTTTATCAACGTCTAAATCTCGGACTTTTTTAAGCTCAACTCCTTGTTCAATAACTTCTTGAGCAAAATCGAGGGCAGCTGTTAGCAAATCGCCCTCAACCACTTTATCAATTAAGCCGATATTGAGTGCTTTATCTGCAGTGATTGGCGTGCCGGCAGTGATTAAATCAAGAGCTGCTTTGACACCTGCCAATCTGGGTACTCTTTGTGTTCCGCCAGCGCCAGGCAACAGACCTAACTTAACTTCAGGTAAGCCGACTTGAGCTGTCGACAATGCACAGCGATAGTGGCAAGCCAATGCAGTTTCTAATCCACCACCAAGTGCGGTTCCATGAATAGCGGCAATAATAGGTTTTTGCGACGCTTCTACAATGTTAAGCAGTTCAGGTAATGAAGGTAACATCGGCGGTTTACCGAATTCTGAGATATCTGCGCCGGCAATAAAGGTGCGTCCCTGACAGATCAAAACTAGGGCTAAAGACGCATCATGTTGTGCTTTTGCTACTGCCTCCTGAATGCCTGTGCGTAATGTATGTGAAAGCGCGTTAACTGGTGGATTATTTAAACGAATAATACCGACGTCACCCTCTAATTGATAACTAACAACTGACATAAACTAATTCCTTACCGTTGAAAATCTAAACACGTTCAATTACCACTGCGATACCTTGACCAATGCCAATACACATTGTCGCCAATGCATATCGACCACCGGTTCTTTCTAATTGACGCAATGCGGTTAGCATAATGCGAGTGCCACTAGCTCCCAAAGGATGACCTATAGCAATCGCACCACCATTAGGATTAACGCGAGGGTCATCAAACGCAATACCGAGTTTCTTCATACAACCTAAAGCTTGCACCGCAAATGCTTCATTAAATTCCAACACATCCATATCGGCTAGCGTTAAGCCAGCTCTTGCTAATGCTTTTTGTGATGCAGGTACTGGGCCTAATCCCATTACTCTGGGTGCGACGCCTGCAATAGCGCCAGCGATAATTCGCCCGCGAGGTGCAACACCCGCTGTTACACCCACCTCTATGCCACCAATAATCATGGCCGACGCACCATCGTTGATACCTGATGCATTTCCTGCGGTAACCACACCATCAAATAATGGGTTAAGCTTACTGAGAGCTTGCGCCGTTGACGATGGGCGTGGATGTTCATCCGTGGCGACAATGAGTGCTGGATGCTTACGACCTTGTGAAACTTCAATTGGAATGATTTCATCATTAAAATAACCAGCAACTTTCGCCGCTTCATATTTTGCCTGAGATGCAGCCGCAAACACATCACATTCTTCTCTACTAATCGCTAAATCCCTCGCAATGTTGTCTGCCGTTTGGGGCATTGAATGACCACCAAACTGTTGGATAATTTCAGGGTTAGTGAAACGAGCCCCCATTGTAGTGTCAAACATGTCTTGCTGCCGAGCAAAGGCTGAGGTTGCTTTAGCTAAAACAAAAGGCGCTCGACTCATAGATTCAACACCACAAGCGACAAATAATTCACCTTCATTGGCTTTCACGCACCGAGCCGCATCGAGTGCAGCAGCTAAACTTGAACCACATAAACGGTTAACAGTTAAGCCGCCACTCTCAACTGGCAAGCCCGCTAATAGCCCTGCAAAACGAGCTACATTTCGGCTGTCTTCACCTGCCTGATTAGTATTGCCAGCAATTACATCTTCATAGAGGCTTAAATCAAAGTTGTTACGTTGCACTAACGTTTTAATAAGGTGCGCCAGCATGTCATCCGGTCGAACTGAAGATAATACACCGCCATGACGTCCAAATGCGGTTCTTGCGGCATCATAAATATATGCATTTTGCATAATTTTTCCTTATAAAGTGATGTAATTAACTAAGACAGGAAAAGCGATGAGTAAATTAACAACTTTCTGTTTGTCTTGTATATTTGATAATTGAATGTGCACAACCTGCCCTTTTTCTGGATCAAATTCGGACTCAACATGGGCACTGATGCCATGTGTTTCGAACATACTATTGACGCAAAATTCTGTGGCTTTATTGCGTAATAATGGCTTAAAAACCTTGCCGACAGCCGTTAGGGGGATGCTCTCAAGAATTTCGATACGTTTAGGAATTGCCGCTCGTTCACTAATATGCTTTTGGCAATGTGCAAGTAACTCTGCCGACGTGGTTTCCTGCATGTCTTTTACCACAACATAGGCAATGGGTATTTCTCCTGAATGGACATCGGGTTGACCGATAGCCACTGATTGGATAACAGCCGCATGTGCCATTAACGCATCTTCAATAATCTGGGGATCAATATTATGACCTCCACGAATGATCAAATCTTTTGCCCTGCCAGTCAGTTGAATATGTCCTAACGCATTAATCATACCTAAATCGCCAGTATTGAACCATTCACCTTCGACCCATGCACCCTCGTTATCACTTGCATTCAAATACCCTTGAAAGATGTTAGGACCTTTCACCAAAATAATACCCGGTTCATCAGGAGCACAAATACGACTAATTTTGTTATCAATGAGTTGGGCTGAAATCACGCGGGTGTAAGGTATGCCATTACCTACTGCAACGCCCCTAACATCATAACCAGGTAACACTCTCGCAATCAAACAAGATGATTCGGTCATGCCGTAACCATTGCTTACACTGCAATTAAATCGTTGCTGAAAGGCGTTTTTCAACTCAATAGGTAATGGTGCTGATCCACTGCCGGCATGCTCAAAGCAACTGAGGTCAATATCCTCATCTGGTTGGCGCAGTAATACAGACATTATCGTAGGTACTGTCGGAAACCAACAAACTTGATATTTACTAACAAAATACCACCAGTTCCTGACCGTATTTGGGTTTCTGAAGCCTTCAGGGGTCATAATAACCACCGTTCGACCGACAATGAACATCGACAAACTAGCCGCAATAACACCAAAAACATGAAATAGTGGTAATGCATTCAATACCGCAGATTTACCATGATAAGAATTAAATCCAGCATATACCTGCACAACAAAACTAATATTGGTGTGTGATAGTTTGGCTATTTTAGGGCGTCCTGTAGTGCCCCCCGTATGAAAGTACATTGCAATATCGTCACCGTTAGGCTGAAAAGTATGCGCCAACTTTTCGCTATCTTGAGTCAATGTTTCCGCAGTAAAGTCAATAATAGTGATGTTTTTATTGCTGCAGTGAGCATTACTAGTATTGAGTAAAAGTAGATGCTGGAGTGATGGCACACGCTGAATAATTTCATGCACTTTGTGACCTAATTCAGTGGCATTATCAAGCGAAACAGTCACTAATACTTTTGCCTTTACTTCATTCAATATTTCAACAATATGTTCAACGTGCAGGAGATTGTTAATAGGATTGGCAATTCCAACTGCTTGCGAAGCCCATATACTTAGGTGAGTTTCAGTTAAATTAGGAAGTAAAATAGAGACAACATCAGTACGCTCGACGCCGAGTGACTTAAACAAGTTTGCTGTCTGATTAAGTTTTTTGGCTAAGCCAGAAAAAGTGAGTTCTGCGGCGACTTCATCCCTAGAAGCAGTTAAATGTTCAGCTATAGCGATGTCCGTAGCATATTCATCCGCTGCATGGCAAAACACATCGTATGTTGTTTTACAATGATATCGATCTTGGTAACTTATTTTTTCTAAATCAGCAAGTAACTCTAATTCTGTTGGCTTGGACATTACGTACTCATCTTAATGCGAGTTGTATTTATTTAACGTTACCACGACACTTACCAGCATAGTAAAATAGTATCACCATTCTGCAATGCGGAATTGTATTTTGCAAGTTTCTTAAAGCACGACTAAGTTCGCCTATTCGATGTGGTACTATTTGTTACCTACCGAAAAGCATCACGATTTAACAACATGCAAAGCAACGCGATAAATGTGTAAATTTCCTCCTTGGCTCTCCCCGCTTTGCCTAGTAATTGTATTTTTTGCAACCTTGATAACAGAATGGTTCGGCTACCAGCCACCCGCAATTTTGGCCGTAGCCATGCTGCTATTATTTACTTTCGTAGAATGGAAACAATTAGATTTAACAGCTAGAATCATCGCAATGATAGCAACTGGGTTGACGCTGACATTGTTACTATTGTCACAGATATCCTTTCACCAATTGGCTATGTTGTGCGGCAGTGTGGCATTTTTCGCATTTTTTCTAATTTCTTTGAGCCTTTTAAAAGAAGCAGCCTCAAGTTCTAGGTCAGTCAATTTAACCGGTATGGCATTATTGCAACAACAGCCAGTCAGGCGTTACGCGCTGCTCACATTTAGCAGTCACTTATTAGGTATACTCATGAGTGTCGGCGCAATTAATTTACTCGGGTCCATGATCCAAAAGAGTTTACATGACAACAAGGAAACCGTTGACGCTCGCATCAATAGCGCAAGGGAGCGACGTATGATGCTGGCCGTTCTGCGCGGATTTTGCAGTATACCGCTATGGGCTCCTACTACAGTCACTATTACTTTGTTAGTAACAACCATTCCTGATTTGCAGTGGATAGATATTATGCCCTACGGTTTAATTTTAAGCCTTGCCATATTGTTGTTTGGCATTTGGTTAGATTATATTCAGGCACCCAAGTATCTGAGTCATCTTGTACCAACAATTTCTAATAATTTATCAGATTTGAAGGTCAGCTTCCCCATTCTTATAGTTGTCATCGCGCTAGCGTTCGTATCGGGTTTTCTGATATTTGTGACCACGCTACGCCCAATTTCTGCGGTGTTAGTGAGCGCAGCCATTATAAGTACAGCTTGGATATTTACCCAATATCATCGCGAACATAATAAGGTAAGTGCTATACATCTGACCGTAAAACGCTTTACAACCGACATATTTTTTAGGCTACCATTGCAACGTTCAGAAATTGTCTTTTTTGCAGGTTCGGTGCTAATCGGACGCCTATTGCTGCTTGTGTTGGATCTTGAATGGATTACACAACAATTGGCGCATCTGAATATATCTGCGGCGTTCATATTAATTTTTTCCTCATGGATAATCTTTATTGCGGCGCTTCTTTATATAAACCCCATGATTTCAGTAACCATTATAGCTGGCGCTTTATCTCAGTTACCTGGAGTAGAGAATATGCCTGTTACCATTGCGCTAGTAATGATGGTAACTTGGGCAGTAGTTATTGGTAGTTCCCCAATCACCACCTCAGTTCGTATTGGCGCCAAGCTCACTGGAATATCGCCCTTTCAACTAGGGATCAAATGGAATGGTTTATATAGCGCAGTAGTGCTTTTAGTATTGGATGTTTATATTCTAATGGTGCTGTAGATTAATCTAGAGATTTACCTATCCTGATCCTGACGCGCTTAACTATAGTGCTATTTTTTTGTAATAAAATATACGACATAATTACAATCACAGCTTGATATCTTTTGAGTTTTTTGTTCCACTGTGCGGAATAAGATCATTTCCAATGAGGATTAAAAATGATTCGAGATAAACAAATCTTGGACCAATTCCTAGCCAGTATTGCAAAATTCGTTAGAGAACGTTTAGTCCCCGCGGAAAATGAAGTGGCTGAAAACGACGCCATTCCCGATGATATTGTTCAAGATATGAAAGATATGGGCTTGTTTGGTATGACGATCCCTGAAGAGTATGGTGGCTTGGGTCTTACCATGGAAGAAGAAGTCTATGTGGCAATTGAATTAGGCCGAACATCACCCGCTTTTCGTTCACTTATTGGCACTAACAATGGTATCGGCTCCGCCGCTATTGTATTTGACGGCACAGAAAAACAAAAACAAACCTATTTACCTAAATACGCCTCAGGCGAACTTATCGGCTCGTTTTGTTTAACTGAACCTGACGTTGGCTCTGACGCCGGTGCAATAACAACTTCCGCTGTTAAAAGAGGCGATGAATATATTATTAATGGCACCAAGCGTTATATTACCAATGCACCAAGAGCTGGAACATTTACTGTGATGGCTCGAACTGATCCATCTATTAAGGGACCCAAGGGAATATCAGCTTTTATAATAGATGCATCTACCCCTGGCATTACACTCGGACCCAAAGATAAAAAAATGGGCCAGCAGGGTTCATATACATGCGATGTTATTTTTGAGGATTGTCATGTCCCTGCTGAGAACATTATAGGTGGTATTGCAGGTCAAGGCTTTATAACGTCAATGAAAGTTTTAGATAGGGGTCGCTTGCATATTTCAGCATTAAGTGTTGGCATTGCCGAGCGCTTAATTGACGATGCGTTGAGATTCGCAGTAGACAGAACTCAATTTGGTAAACCGATTGCAGAGCATCAAATGATCCAAGTAATGCTAGCGGATAGCAAAGCAGAAGCATACGCAGCTAAGTGCATGGTAATTGACGCAGCTAGACAAAAAGATGTAGGTAATAAGATAACGACAGAAGCTTCTTGTTGTAAATTATTTGCAACCGAAATGGTCGGCAGGGTAGCTGACAAAGCGGTTCAAATACACGGTGGCGCTGGCTACATATCAGAATACGCAGTTGAAAGATTATATCGTGACGTTAGACTATTTAGATTGTACGAAGGTACAACACAGATCCAACAAATGATAATTGCCAGAAATATGATCAGAGACATTCAATAAACAAAGTATAACGAAGGGTTTGCAAAATGAATTTAAATTTCACCGCTGAAGAAAAAGAATTTCAACAAGAAGTGCGCCAATTCTTGCAAGAAAAATTACCTCCCGAGCTTGCTCGGAAGACTAAAAAAGCCATTAATTTATCAAAAGAAGAATATATTCAGTGGCAACAAACGCTATATATACAAGGATGGGCAGCAACTAACTGGCCGGTAGAATATGGAGGAACGGGTTGGACACAAACGCAGAAGTATATTTTTTCGAATGAATGCGCAATAGGTGGAGCACCCGATATAATACCGTTTGGTTTAAACATGGTTGCACCCATTATTTATACTTTTGGTAGTGAAGAGCAAAAACAACGTTTTCTGCCTGATATATTATCCAGCAAGGTATGGTGGTGTCAGGGGTATTCAGAAACTGGAGCTGGTTCTGACCTCGCAGCAGTCAGAACGACTGCAGTGAAGGAAGGAGATGAATATGTGGTTAACGGCACAAAAACTTGGACCACCTTGGGACAATATGCTGACTGGATATTTTGTTTAGTTCGCACTGGACATCCTAGTGAGAAAAATCAAGAGGCTATTAGTTTTCTACTAATTAATATGCACGATCCAAAAATTACAGTCTCGCCAATTATTACTATTGATGGCAAACATGAAGTTAATGAAGTTCATTTTGATGGTGTCCGTGTTCCAGCAGAGAACCTTATCGGAGCAGAGGGCCAGGGCTGGACATACGCCAAAGTATTATTAACTCACGAACGTACAGGTATCGCTCGAGTTGCTCTGTCGAAAGACCGTCTAGTGCAATTAAAAGAATTAGCAGGGACCACGGCTAATGGATCGGACAAGTTGATCAATGACCCCATTTTTGCGCAAAAAGTGGCTAGCCTAGAAATTGATTTATTAGCGTTAGAATATACTGACTTACGAACGCTCTCTGCTATCAGCACTGGCAAAGCTCCAGGTCCGGAATCATCAATCTTAAAAATCGTTGGAACGCAAATCATCCAAGCGATCGATGAGCTATATGTTGAAGCCGCTGGCTACTACTCAATGCCATTTGTCCCAGAGCAGTACCATGACGACTTTGACGGCCAATTTATTGGCGCTGATATGGCCACGAATAGTTCATTACGTTACTTTAATAACCGTAAAACATCCATTTACGGTGGCAGTAACGAAATTCAAACTAACATCATCAGCAAAGCCGTTTTAGGTCTTTAGATTAGCATTAGGAGTTTAATATGGACTTTTCATTAAGTAGCGAACAACAAATGATTCAAGATAGCGTTTCGAGGTTTATCCTCAATGATTACGATTTTGATTCACGTCGAAAAATACTCAAATCAGCAGCGGGTTATAGTCAAGAAAATTGGAAAGTATTTGCTGATCTCGGTTGGTTAATGCTGCCATTTAGCGAAGAAGATGGCGGTTTAGGTGGTTCTATGGTCGACCTTATGCTGGTTATGGAAGAATTTGGCAAAGGCATGGTAGTTGAACCTTTCATTGCCACAGCAGTTATGGCTGGCGGTGCAATTGCCTTAACCGGTAATCAAGAGCAAAAGGATGACTACTTGCCAAGGATCATGGCAGGTGAACTGCAAATGGCGTTTGCTTATGCAGAACCTCAAAGCCGTTATCAGTTGAACAACATGACGTGCAGCGCTGTCGAAAAAGAGGGTGAGTTTGTAATTACAGGTCAGAAATCTGTAGTATTAAATGGTAATCACGCAGATACATTGGTCGTTGCGGCGCGCACCTCTGGTGATATAAATGACCACAATGGCATTAGCTTATTTCTTGTTGATGCGAATCACCCAAGTGTTAAACGTAAAGGTTACGCGAATGTTGATGGCCACCAAGCCGCCGACATATGGTTTGACGATACCCCTACCCTTGGATTACTAGGCGAGCAAGGTAAAGCCTTACCGGCGATTGAAAATATCATCGACAAAGCCACTGTAGCCGTTTGTGCCGAGGCTGTCGGCGCAATGCAAATTGCACATGCGCGCACCCTAGAATATGCTAAAACACGTAAACAGTTCGGTCGTACTATTGGTTCTTTTCAAGCAATTCAGCACCGATTAGTACATATGTTTATAGAACATCAACAAGCTAAATCTATCCTTTTAATGGCAGTATTAAAAATGGATAGCAATAACGGCAATGATCCTAAAGCATTATCAGCGGCAAAAAGTCGTGTTGGCAAAGCAGCTAACCTAGTAGGTCGTGAATCAATACAAATTCACGGAGGTATCGGTATGACGGATGAGATTGATGTGGGTCACTTATTCAAGCGTTTGACCACTATTCAATATTTGTTTGGCAGTACTGACTTGCATACAAAACGTTTTGCGTCTTTATAGTTAATTAAATCGTCGTGTACCGCCTCATCCTATTCCCTACGGGTGGCAAATTAAGACGAGATTGTGTGGCTTTAAAACAAGCATGACAATCTAAATTTTGAATTTGGAATGAGACTTCTGGTTATATAAAGCGGAAGTCTCATTACTATGAAGCCGTGTTTTCTGCAACTATACTTAAAAATCTCTTCTGACTATGATCATCGTTGGTTTTATTCTAAACCTAACTTGGAAATGTGTGCTGTGGCGGAGGAAATAAAAATAGCATTTTTTTGATTCGTATAGCCATAAACTCCGAAGAATCAGGGCATTTTGTGTAAATCAGAGATGTGGGTTATTCTTTTCAAATTCTCGCAGCAATCGATTCGTTATCTTTTAAAAGGAACCTTATGCGTTACACTTTAATAATATTAACTTCAAGTATGCTTGGCTTTGCATTAATGGCAAATGCTAATAGTGGAAAAGATTACTTTCCCGAACGTAACAATTGGCAAATTAAGCCTGTTGCTGAATTAGGTTTCAATCAACCTGAACTTGATAAGGCAATTAATTTTGCCGAAAACAACGAGTATAGTGGTTCTCGCGACCTGCGTATTGCCATTTTAAAAGGGTTTGAAAGGGAACCGTTTCACGAGATTTTAGGCCCAACGAAAAAAAGAGCGGGCCCAACGGGCCTGATTATAAAAAATGGTTATATTGCTGCTCAATGGGGTCATCCGGAGCGGGTAGATATGACTTTTAGTGTGACAAAAAGTTATTTATCTACCGTGGCAGGGATCGCTATAGATCAGCAACTTATTCTAAGTATTGCAGAGCC
>JBLIKA010000060.1:0-20190 GCA_047637355.1 Glaciecola sp.
GCAGAAAGATATTGAAGATTTGCCCTTCTTTCCAGATAGATTAACCGCAAGCTATCAGGATGAATGGATTATTTTTTGTAAGAAAAAAGTGAGTAAGCTTGGACTTAAGGATCTTAGTCAAACCGACATCGTATTTTTATCAGATGCAATTGAAGACAATTGCGCATGCGATATGCCCAATGACAAAAATCAAAGACAAGCCACTTTAATAGGGTTAAAGGAACGCCTGCTATGTATGCGAATAAGTAATAATTTTGATAAACAGTATACGCAGCTATGTCAAATTCAAAAGATACTTTTTAGCAAAGACGTAGCGGTATTGAAAAGCGAGCAACAACGAAATATTGAACGTTTTATTAAATAGTGAGAAAGAAGTGCGCCAAAACGCGCCTGATACGTATACTTGATGGAACTAACACACATTAGGAAAAACAATGTTTGGTCTATTCAAATCCAATCCAACAAAAAAGCTGCGTAAAACTTACGACATGAAACTTGAGCAAGCAATGCATGCTCAGCGCAAAGGCGATATAAAAACGTATTCAATGCTAACTGCTGAAGCTGAGTCCATATGGACCGAAATAGAAACCATCGAAGCGAAAAATAAATAGTCACAACAATGCTATTGCTCAGAGTTGTGCAATATTCACTAAGAAAAAGACTTAGGCGGCGTTTGATAATGCGCTATCAGGTGATCTCATCGGCGGCGCCCAAGCTCTAGAAAATGGTTATCAAGCCCTCCCTTCCCCCTTATTTTAAACAAACACTGAATAACCAAGCTTTGTATTATTTAACAAAAATCAATAATGAAGCACTCCTCTGCAGTATATATACTGTATATTCACCATCCTTCGCTCAAGGCGCAGGCAATTAGCCTGCGAGAATTGGTAACAAAAGCCAATAGCGACAACCGATGAATGATGAATTAAGGTAAGAAAATGGCTTGGCAACAATTAAAAATTAACGTGAAGGCAGAGTATGCTGAATCTGTTGGCGATATGCTGACAGCCAACAAAGCACTGGCTGTCACTTTTGTTGATGCCAAAGACACGCCTATGTATGAGCCTAAGCCGGGAGAAGTCTTATTATGGCCTGACACAAAAGTTGTCGGACTGTTCGATGCGAGCGACGACCTAAGCTTGGTTATCAAGCGCTTAGAAAAAGCTAAAGCGCTCGGTAGAGGTTTTGTTTATATCGTAGACCAATTAGAAGACAAAGATTGGGAGCGTGAATGGATGGTGAACTTTCATCCAATGCAGTTTGGCAAGCGCCTATGGATTTGTCCAAGCTGGTTAGATGCTCCTGATCCTAATGCCGTCAATATACTACTTGATCCTGGTTTAGCATTTGGAACAGGCACTCACCCAACGACATCATTATGCTTAAAGTGGCTCGATCAGGCCGACGTAAAAGACAAAACGGTCGTCGATTTTGGTTGTGGTTCTGGAATTTTAGCCATTGCAGCGCTTAAATTAGACGCTGCAAAGGTAATTGGGATCGATATTGATCCACAGGCATTACAAGCCACTATGGACAATGCTTCTCGTAATAAGGTCGAAGGTAGGCTATCTGTATTTTTGCCCGCCGATCAGCCAGAATTGAAAGCAGATATAGTGATGGCGAATATTTTGGCAGCTCCATTGAAAGAGTTGAGTGCGGTAATATCAAATTATTGTGCACACAACGGACAGCTTATTATGTCGGGCATATTGTTTGACCAAGCTGAAGACGTAAAATCACACTATGAGAGTCTGTTTACTTTTCAACCAACTGAAATAGATGGTGAATGGGTTCGACTGAGTGCGCAGAAAAAATGAAACACGTCAGATTCGACGTATTTTTTAACGAATTAAGTACTTGTGGTTACGAAGGCTCGTTGGAAAAAAATTAATTCAAAATTAATGCATAACTTATTGACCTAAATCAAAATATTTTTCCCAAGTCGTGATTTTTTTCGGTTTGATTGAAATTTGTGCTTTTTATTTGTACGAAAAATAAGTACCATACTCGGCATATAACTTAAGTTAGACCAATTGCACCTCAATGATTCTGCGATAATCGTCTTAATCTAGCGTGCGTAGAAAAATAGGAGTTTTGAGTGAAAATTGGTCCCTATACTTTAGACAACAACTTGATACTTGCTCCAATGGCTGGAGTAACGGATAGGCCGTTTAGGCAGTTGTGTAAAAAAATGGGTGCTGGCTTGGTTGTATCTGAAATGCTTTCGAGTAATCCGAGAGTGTGGAATACAACTAAATCGCAACTTAGAATGAACCATGAAGGTGAATCGGGCATACGGTCGGTTCAAATTGCGGGTTCTGAGCCATTTTTGATGGCCCAAGCAGCGCAGTTTAATGTTGATAATGGTGCGCAAATCATTGATATCAACATGGGCTGTCCGGCTAAGAAAGTGAACAAAAAGTTGGCAGGTTCTGCCTTGCTTCAACAACCTCAATTAGTTGAGGCTATTGTGAAAGCAGTGGTCGATGCAGTAAAGGTCCCTGTCACTTTAAAGATCCGTACGGGATGGGACACTGATAATAGAAACGGTGTTCAGATTGCTCAAATTGCTGAGGCAAATGGGATTCAATCACTTGCAGTACATGGAAGAACGCGTGCCTGTATGTACAAAGGGAATGCGGAATACGATACGATCCGAAAGATTAAAGAGACTATCAGTATTCCAGTCATCGCTAACGGAGATATAATGTCAGTTGATGACGCGAAAGAAGTTCTTCGATACACCGGTGCAGATGGGATAATGATTGGTAGAGGAGCACAAGGCAACCCTTGGATTTTTCGTCAAATCAGTTATTTTTTAAGTACTGGGGAGTATTTATCAGAACCTTCCATCGCTGAAAAATTAGAAGTGCTTACACAGCATATTCATAATGTTCAGCAATTTTATGGTGATACTGCGGGAGTCCGTATTGCTAGAAAACATGTTGGTTGGTATGTCGATAGGTATGATTCTGATAGAACCTTTCGTCGCGCATTTAATGCTATAGAAGATGGCGAAAGCCAAATTAAGGCATTAGTCGCCTATTTTTCATCGCTGCCAGAGCAAGACGATTTGTCTATCTCGCCTGCGGCATAGTTTTTACTTAATAAAGAGCAGCTAAAGTATTATGTTCGATCAAAACTTGACTTCACCATTTACAACGACGGTAACATCACCGACCCAAGCACAAACTCAAAAGCCTCTGAGAGCAACAGTTAAGCAAGCGGTTAATAAGTATTTAAAAGAATTAGATAATCAAGATATCGATAACTTGTATGACTTAGTGTTAGCCGAAATTGAAGCGCCGTTGTTGGAAGAAGTAATGACATACACCCGTGGTAACCAAACAAGAGCAGCAAACTTGATGGGTATCAACCGTGGTACCTTGCGTAAAAAACTAAAACAGTATGGAATGAATTAATTAAACATAGATTGTTGTTTGCGCAGCAGAATTTATCTGGTGCGAATACTCACTCCCAAGTTTAATAATGGTCAAAGCTGATGTGCATTAGTGCACATCAGCTTTTTTATTACCTTTTTAGTACGTTATTAAACTATTTTGACCTAGTACGATAGGGTTTACTGCTTAAAAATAGCTAGCCAATGACTGCTTCACACTGTCATAGTTTCTAATTGCACGGGATTGTTCGTCTTGATATTCCGGGATAAGATCAATTAATTCGACCATATTAATTTCCAATGACTCAATTTGCTGACGAATTTCAAGTCTTTCGGCGCGCACTAGCCCATCAGCAATCAACAAATTATTTTTATCTAATAACACTTCTTCAAAGTTTTCAATTCGTGCATAAAGACGTTCTAAAGCATCATCCGCTGAACTCATGGCGCGCTGTGCAGAATAAATTCGCTTGCCATCAGTTAGACCATTCAAAAATGCAGGCGCTAATGCCTCAGTGCAATTTCCATTATAATTTTGCCCTTTTATTCCAAGAAAAAAACCATTAGTTTGAGTGCAATATTTTTTAGCACCCTCAGCGTGACCATCTAAATAATCATTAATATCTGCAGTAACGCCGTGCTCTGCACATTCTTGACGATGCTGTGAAAACTGCGAGTCTCGAGCACCAGCCACGCCATCCTCATAGCCAATTGCTCGCCAGTTAGCTGTTTCACACTCTGCTTGGTTCATATTTGCGCAGCCACTAATGCTCATAATGGTAAGTGTGAGCATTAGGAATAACAGTACCTTTCTTGTCTTCATAAGAGTGTCCTTTTATACTTCTTTTGTACTTGCCGCTCGCATCGTTATTTTGTGAATGCAGAACGTCAAATTAGATTTAGTCTTGCTAAAATACGAGTGTAACAAGTTGCTTGAGGTAAAAGGTATTAGATTCTGCAACATCAACCAATATTTTTAATGCTAAAAACAGCAAAATTTAGTAACATCATCGCCCATTCAACGACTGTTAAATCCCTCAATTTGTTAGCTGTAGAGCGCTTACTTTAGAATCAATAACTTGAAAGCCATTACTGTAAAGCCAATAACCTTAGAGAGCACCATGCAAAAAGCTAAACCTATTCAACGAGCCTTATTAAGCGTTTCTGACAAAACTGGTATCATCGACTTCGCTTCGGCACTAGTCAGCCAAGGCGTAGAGCTTCTTTCTACAGGCGGCACTGCCAAATTATTACGAGACAATGGAATACCGGTCAAGGATGTGTCAGAGCACACAGGGCAAATAGAGATCATGGATGGTCGTGTAAAAACATTACATCCTAAAATCCACGGCGGAATTTTAGGTCGCCGAGATGTAGACCAAGACGTCATGCAGGAACAAGGTATTGCCCCAATCGACTTAGTGGTTGTTAATCTTTATCCATTCGCTGCTACTGTGGCAAACCCAGATTGTAGCCTTGAAGATGCGGTTGAAAATATAGATATTGGCGGCCCCACTATGGTTCGTGCCGCAGCTAAAAACCACAATGATGTCACTATCGTGGTCAACGTTAACGATTACGCGAAAGTGATACAAGAAATGCACGATAATAGCGCAAGTGTTACCTTCGCTACGCGCTTCGATTTAGCTATAAAAGCATTTGAACATACTGCTGAATATGACGGCATGATTGCCAACTACTTCGGTGCAAAAATTGAAGAAGTCAGTCAGTCATGTAGCGAAGGCTGTGGCCATGATCATAGCGAGTTTCCGCGCACATTTAATGTTCAAATGACTAAAAAACAAGATTTACGTTATGGAGAAAACAGCCATCAAGAAGCGGCTTTTTATGTTGAGAACGAAATTCAAGAAGCATCAGTTGCGACTGCTGTTCAATTGCAGGGCAAGGAATTGTCCTTCAACAATATTGCTGACACCGATTCCGCGCTTGAATGTGTGAAAGAGTTCGAAGAGCCTGCCTGTGTTATCGTAAAACATTCTAATCCGTGTGGTGTGGCAATTGCCGAAGATATTTATGTAGCTTATCACAACGCATACAAAACCGACCCTACGTCCGCATTTGGTGGCATTATCGCCTTTAACCGAGAGCTCGATGCGAAAACGGCTCAAGCCATTATTGATCGCCAATTTGTTGAAGTAATTATTGCTCCTACTGTAAGCGCTGAGGCACAAAAAGTAATCTCGGCAAAACAGAACATACGTTTGCTCGTATGTGGCGAGTGGCAAGGTCAATTAACCGAAGGATACGATTTTAAGCGCGTTAATGGTGGTTTATTGGTACAAGAAAGAGACTTTGGTATGGTCGAAAAAGAAGACTTAACCGTGGTTACTAAAGTGCAGCCTACTGAAAAGCAATTAGACGACTTACTATTTACTTGGAAAGTTGCAAAATACGTGAAGTCAAATGCCATAGTATATTGCCGTGACGGTATGACAATTGGTGTTGGTGCAGGTCAAATGAGCCGTGTATATTCAGCCAAAGTAGCAGGTCTCAAAGCCGCTGATGAAGGTTTGCAAGTTGAAGGCTGCGTTATGGCCTCTGATGCGTTCTTCCCGTTCCGTGATGGCATCGACGCCGCAGCCGCCGCAGGTATTAAAGCAGTGATTCAACCAGGCGGGTCAATGCGCGATAATGAAGTCATTGCAGCAGCCGATGAACACGGCATTGCGATGGTGTTTTCAGGCATGAGACATTTTAAGCATTGATCTGTAAGAGAAGTGAAGTAGGCATACATAAGACGTATCAGACAATTGTGTGGTGGCGTTCGCAGGGTAGTTTGGTTTTTGTATTACTTGATAATAACCAACTGGCCCAAGTTAACAACATTCAGTAAATAGAGAAAGTAAATGAAAGTATTGGTTATTGGTGGTGGCGGTAGAGAACATGCATTGTCGTTTAAAGCGGCAGAATCAGCATTAGTCACCGACGTTTTCGTTGCACCGGGCAATGCGGGTACTGCACTTGAACCTAAACTCACTAACGTTGATATAGCAGTTGAAGATAACCAAGGATTGTTAGATTTTGCTTTGTCTGAAAACATAGGATTGACGATTGTTGGTCCTGAAGGACCTCTAGTTGCCGGTATTGTCGATTTATTTCAATCTCATGACCTCGCTATTTTTGGCCCTACAAAAGGGGCCGCTCAGCTTGAAGGCTCAAAAGCATTTACCAAAGACTTTTTAGCTCGGCATAAAATTCCAACAGGCGACTACGCTAACTTTACTGAAATAGAACCAGCTCTTGCCTATGTGCGAGAAAAGGGAGCGCCTATTGTGGTTAAAGCCGATGGCTTAGCTGCAGGAAAAGGCGTTATTGTAGCGATGACTTTACGCCAAGCAGAAGATGCAATTAAGGACATGCTTGCTGATAATGCGTTTGGTGAAGCGGGAAGTCGTGTGGTTATTGAAGAGTTTTTGGATGGTGAAGAGGCCAGTTTTATTGTGATGGTAGACGGTAAGAATATCCTCCCATTTGCTACCAGCCAAGACCACAAACGCGCTTATGACGAAGACCAAGGTCCAAATACCGGAGGTATGGGAGCTTATTCTCCAGCACCTGTTGTAACTCCTGAAATTTTTGCGAGAGTGATGAAAGAGATCATTGAACCGACAGTAGTCGGAATGGCTGACGAGGGTAATCCTTACTCGGGCTTCCTATACGCAGGATTGATGATTGACGCCAGTGGCACACCAAAAATCATCGAATACAACTGTCGCTTTGGTGATCCAGAAACCCAACCGATGATGCTACGCTTAAAATCCGACTTAGTGCAACTGTGCATGCTTGCTTGTGATCAACAGCTCGACAGCGCACAAATTGACTTTGACGAACGCGCCGCTGTGGGCGTGGTACTTGCCGCAAAGGGTTACCCTAGCGCATATCCAAAGGGCGACGAAATACACGGCTTAGATGATGCAGCAGCATTGCCAGGTAAGGTCTTCCATGCAGGCACTAAGATAGATGGCGATAAGATTGTAACTAACGGCGGTCGCGTTTTATGTGCAACAGGCTTAGGTAAAACCGTCACCGAAGCCCAACAAAATGCCTACGCCTTAGTGGATGCTATCGACTGGCAAGGAGTCATGTTTAGAACGGATATTGCCTACCGCGCAATTGCTCGTGAAAACAACAAGAACTGAGAAACACCTTGACCGCCTGTTCATGGTTGCTTATAACTAGGGTAATTCAATTACCCTAGAAGCCTATGTCATTAAAACACCCTATTATTGCAATAACCGGTTCATCTGGAGCTGGTACCACCACAACGACGAATGCTATAAGGCACATATTTCGTAACCTTAAGGTAAATTCAGCATCTGTTGGTGGTGATAGCTTCCATCGCTTCACGCGTCCGGAAATGGAAGTTGAGATCCGCAAAGCGCAGGAACAAGGTCGGCACGTTAGCTATTTTGGCCCGCACGCTAACGATTTCGAATTATTAAGTAAGTTGTTTGTAGAATACGGCGATACCGGCAAAGGTCAGCACAGAGAATACTTACATAGCTTTGATGAAGCTGTGCCATTCAACCAAATGCCTGGCACTTTCACACCGTGGCAAGATTTACCTGAAAATACTGATTTATTATTCTATGAAGGTTTGCATGGTGGCGTAAAGACCGACGATGTTGATGTTGCCTCTCGCGTCGACCTGCTAGTAGGCATGGTGCCTATCGTAAATTTAGAGTGGATCCAAAAAATTGTGCGCGATACAACTGACAGAGGCCACTCCCGTGATGCCGTTATGAGTAGTATTGTGCGTAGCCTCGACGATTATTTTCATTATATTACACCACAGTTTTCGCGAACTCACGTTAACTTTCAGCGAGTCCCTACGGTGGATACTTCAAACCCATTCAGCGCGCGCGAAATTCCAACTCAAGATGAAAGTTTCGTTGTCGTTCGTTTTCGTCGTGAAATGAAAAGTGTCGACTACCCTTACCTTTTGAAAATGATTGATGGTGCCTTTATGTCACGCATCAATACCATTGTTGTCCCTGGCGGCAAGATGGGTCTTGCAATGGAATTAATTTTAACACCGTTGATTGAAGAGTTACTCGACCAAAAACGTCGAGCGGGTTATCAAATGGATTGGTTGGCAGAGAATAAATAAAAACTAAAATGCTCACTCGGACAACAAGTTAGCTTAAAATTTAAGCTTTTTATGCTTTTAACTATTGTATAAAAATCGCAAAATGCTATCTTAAGCAGGTAGTGAAGAAAAACAGCTAATTCGTTGATTGCGTGGATTAGTTGTACCGCCGTTTTTCGGCGGTTTTTTTTGTTTAAAATTCAGGATGTTAGCTGTTTTGCAAGAATAAAACAGTCATAATTGTGTGTCTGACATCATTTGTAACAATCATCACACCATCCCCCCTTTTGACTTTACTCATTGATGACATATAGTGTGGGTAATTAATTAAATAAAGCGTTGGGTGATATTGATGGGTCAGGAAACCTCGAAGATTCTAGTTGTTGATGACGACATGCGTTTACGTTCATTGTTAGAGCGATATCTAGTAGAGCAAGGCTATCAAGTCCGCACTGCTGCTAATAGTGAGCAAATGGATAGATTATTAGAGCGCGAAAACTTTCATTTGATGGTTTTAGACCTAATGCTACCTGATGAAGACGGTTTGTCTATTTGCAGAAGATTACGCCAACAAGAAAACCAAATTCCCATCATCATGCTAACCGCAAAAGGTGATGAAGTCGACCGTATTATCGGCCTTGAAATGGGCGCCGATGACTACCTACCCAAACCTTTTAATCCCAGAGAATTACTTGCCAGAGCAAAAGCCGTTCTGCGCCGAAAAACAACCGAAGCACCTGGAGCGCCGTCTCAGTCGGAGCAAGTTGTTAGCTTTGGCAGTTACAAGCTAAATTTGGCCACCCGTGAAATGTCCGATGATGGTAAGCCACTAACGCTCACAAGCGGTGAATTTGCAGTTTTGAAATCGTTAGTAACCCATGCCCGCGAACCACTTTCACGTGACAAATTAATGAACTTAGCGCGCGGAAGAGATTACAGCGCGTTGGAGAGAAGCATTGATGTTCAGGTTTCTCGATTGCGCAGAATGCTAGAAGAAGACCCTACTAACCCTCGTTATATTCAAACCGTTTGGGGATTGGGTTATGTGTTTGTGCCTGACGGTGCAGTAAAAGCCTAACTTACATGCGATTTCTACCTAAAAGTACGTTTGGCCAAACGGTTGTATTGATTGCAGGTTTATTGCTGATCAATCAAATTGTGACGTACTTATCGGTAATTAATTATTTTATTCGCCCTAGTTATCAGCAAATAAATTCTTTAGTGGCCACTCAAGTTGAGCAAATATTTTTACAAGGTCTCAATTCTCCTGATAATCCATTGCATGAAGAGTTCATGGAGTCTACCGGCACACGTTTTCATACAACCGAAACGGCCATGCATGCCGGATTGCGTGACGCAACCTATTATAGTTTTATGTCCGATGATATTTCCAAACAACTTGGCGGTGAAACGGATGTCAGAACCACTGGCGGCGTTAACTATTTAATTTGGATACGACCACCGCAAGACCCAAATATTTGGATCTCAATTCCAATGCAAGGTATCGACGATAGCGACTTTTCACCACTCACAATCTACCTGATAGTTATCAGTATTTTGAGTGTTGCTGGCGGCTGGTTATTTGTGAGGCGGCTAAATAAGCCATTACAAGCACTGCAAAAAGCGGCTCATAAAGTGGGCAGAGGACAATTTCCAGATCCATTGCCACTCGAGGGTAGCAGCGAAATGGTCGCAGTAACCAACGCGTTTAATAAAATGTCACAAGGTATTCATCAATTAGAAAGTGATAGGGTGTTAATGACAGCAGGAATATCACACGACTTACGAACGCCATTAACACGTATACGCTTGGCCAGTGAAATGCTGCCGGACGAGCAGGATTGGGTAAAAGACGGTATTGAGCACGATATTGAAGACATGAATGCGATTATCGATCAGTTCATTGATTATGCGCGACAAGATCAACAAGAAGCTTCTGAAAACATCGATCTAAACTATATTATTAAAGAGCTAATTCGAGGACGATTACTAGAAAGTGGTCACCATATTGAGCTGCAACTTGCAACGTTACCTAGTGCAAAGTTGCGAGTAATTGGAATAAAGCGGGTACTCGAAAATTTAATCGAAAATGCATTTAGATATGGTAGCAAGAACATTTGTATTAGCACCCACGTTGAGCATCAATCAAAATCATTGATTTGCAATATACGTGACTATGGAAAAGGTATTCCTGAATCGGATATTCCAATGCTATTCGCGCCGTTCGCACAAGGTGACAAAGCCCGCGGTTCAGTAGGTTCAGGACTTGGTCTTGCTATAACCAAACGCATCGTCGAAAGCCATGGCGGTAAAATGCTATTCATAAATCACACTTCTGGTGGTCTTTCTGCCGGCTTTAGCCTTCCCTATAGCAGCTAGCTCCCTTCTCCTCAACAACTGACTTGATACCAACTCACATTTTACCGATTTATATGGCTTCCAGATTGGGTTTCTTTGTATTTACGTTTTAGCAGCTTACTTTTTTACTGACTTAAGTTTTTTCACTGTACTGAAAACGAGGACAACAAGTAGACCAGACAAGATGCCAATAGCACCATTAAGCGCGATACCCGTAAGGGAGCCTGCTATGCTACCAAAGGTAGGGAGAACAGATATTACATCCATAGAGTGCTCTACAAAATGATGAAGGAATGGCACGCCATGCGCAATGATGCCGCCACCAACTAGGAACATCGCAGCGGTGCCTACAATCGTTAGCGTCTTCATTAAAATAGGAGCGAAGCGTAACAAAGCTCTGCCGGTCAAACGTTGAATTTTATCAAAGCTGCCCGATACTGATTTACGTAATAGGTACAAACCTAAATCATCGATTTTAACAATCAACGCTACAAAACCGTAAACACCTACCGTGAATAAAAAACTCATTAATGACAGCACAGTAATTTGGGTTGTAAACGATTCGGTTTGAACGGTACCAAGAATAATAACGATTATCTCAGCGCTCAACACAAAGTCCGTGCGTATAGCACCTTTGATTTTTTCTGTTTCAAGTTCGACTAAGTTAATTGATGGGTCGGCTAAGGCTTTCAGTTTTTCAGAATGTGCTTGCTCATCCTCATGAGTACTTGCTGTAAACTTATGAATTAGCTTTTCAACACCTTCAAAACACAGATACAAACCACCGATAATCAATAAATACATGACCATCCAGGGCGCAAAATAACTGATAACCAACGCACTCGGAACCAATATCAATTTATTTAGAAAAGACCCTTTTGCTACAGCCCAAACTACTGGTAGTTCACGTTCAGCTCTGACCCCGGAAACTTGCTCCGCATTTAAAGCTAGATCGTCACCCAGTACACCGGCTGTTTTTTTCGCGGCTACTTTAGACAGTATAGCAACGTCATCTAATACACTTGCAATATCGTCCAGTAGCGTGAGTAAACTTGCAGCAGCAATAATCCTTCTCCTAAATAAGCTGCTGGCCATTTAAAATAGCCAGCAAGTATTCAACCATTATAGCTAGTACCCATTTAAGAGAATACTTGTTTAACTAAATACGCAGCGACCTACAATTAATGCCTTTGCTCATCAACAACCACATTGTCGGCATGAATGTTTTCAACATCAATAGCATCAAAACGATATTCTGCATGACAAAATTGGCAGTTCATTACAACAGCACCCTCATCCGCAACAATTTCTAACAAATCAGCTTTCGATACATTTTGTAACGCTATCGCACTGCGTTTTTTTGAACAATCGCAACTGAAAGTCACCGGTTGAGGGTCGAACAAACGTATTGTCTCTTCGTGGTACAAGCGATGCAAAATCTCTTCCGTTGGCAAACTGAATAACTCTTCAATTTTTAGCGTATTCATCAGATGACCCAAATGCTCAAAATCAGGGTTTTCGGCTGCTTGAGATGTCTCACTACTTTGTGGCACAACTTGTAACAACATACCACCGGCAACTGCACCGTTGTCATCACGTTGTGTGCGCAAGTTCACCTTGGTAAGCAGCTGTTCAGATTGGAAAAAATAGTCTTCTAAGCATTCGGCCAATGTCGGTTTATCCAGCGCTACAATGCCCTGGTAACGTTCGCCATCTTTGGGGGCGAGCGTAATAGCCAAATAACCTTTTTTGAACAAATCAGCAAAGCTAGAAGGCAACTTAAATTCTTCCTTCCAGCGAGCAACGCCGCGGAGTTTTTGGTCGTGAGTGCCATTAACAACAACATATTTCACCAAGCCCTCACTTTGAATTTGCAAGGACACTTCGCCTTCAAATTTTAGCGTTGCTGATAATAAACAGGCTGCAGCCATCATTTCACCCAAAAGATCTTGGATCATTGGAGGGTAATGATATGAGTCCAAAATGCCCTGATAACTATCGCACAATTTGACTAACTCGCCGCGCACATTGCGGCCTTCGAATAAGAATCTATCTAACTGGTCTCGCTTAACTGTCATAAATCTCTACTTAACTGATAATATATCTATTGATGTTTAAATTGAATAATTTGTCGGCGCTGCTTTTTATCCGGTCGACCGTCTGGTCTTGGACTATGAAAAATACTTAATTTTCGGGCCGCTGCATTCTTTTCACGAAGAGCTATGCTCTCTATCGTCTCTGCATAAAGTAATTGCGCCAATTGCGCGCTTCTGCGTTGCCCAATAACCTCTTTCACTATCACCGTTTTTAGGTCAAAGCCTACTGGAATTTGGATTGTCGCGCCCAACTCAACCAACTTACTCGATTTTGAGCGCTGTTTATTATACTGAACCTTACCCGATTGCACTAATTCTCTAGCAATCGCTCTTGTTTTACAGAACCGCGCAGCCCATAACCATTTATCAATTCGCACATTGTTGGCGTCTTTAGCCGCAGCAACTAAATTATTTTGATTGGTGTTTTTTTTGTTTGTATTTGCACTATTTTGTTTTTTCATTGTCTTTTAGCTGTAACCAGTGATTTTTAATTATAAAAAATTGTATCTCTTATGCCCTTAGCTATTGTTCACACCCTTATGACTAGATATGATGGGTGTAGAGAAAATTAATAGTATTAATATTACCGAGAAAATGACAGCAACCAATTTATCATTGCAAAGCGTACTAAGAATTTATAGCCAGTACCAAAACAAAATCATTCTTGTGGTTGTTGTGTTGCTCTCGCTGTATCTTATTGCGTTCGCAGCCGAGCTCACTTGGCGACTTATCCCTCAACCTGAAACGTCGCAAGCAAAACAGGTTGATAATGTTAACACTGCAGCGGGGCAATCAACATCACGATTGGATATATCGCCACTGACCAAACTCAATTTATTTGGTAACCCTGAAGCTAAACCGGTTGCCAGCGCAGTTGCTGAGATTACCGATGCACCCGAGACTCAATTAAACCTCACACTAACAGGCGTTGTTTCAAGCGGAGATCCTAAAGTGGGGGCAGCGGTGGTGGAAAACAATGGGAAACAAAATACTTATGGAGTGGGTGATAAAATTGATGGCACCAATGCCACCTTAGACGAACTCTATATTGACCGAGTCATTATTAAAAATCGGCTAGCCCGCGAAACACTCATGCTAGATGGTATTGATTTTGATGAAGCAAATCAAACTCGAGAACAAGAGTATCGTCAAGACCCAGGGGAGTTTAAAACACCACAAGGCCCAGTTGCACTAACAACGCCGAAGCGTGATCTGGAGCGTTTGTCTAATAGCGCCCGAGAAATGCGCGAGCAAATCAGCGAGTCGCCCACCAGCTTCACTGACTTTATTGCTATTTCACCTCAGACATCGAATGGACAATTAATTGGCTACCAAGTTTCACCCGGCAAACAACCTGAGTTCTTCCGTGATGTAGGATTACGCTCAGGTGATATTGTTACACAAATTAATGGATTAGATTTATCTGATCCAGCACAATCATTAGAAGCAATTACCGTTCTTAGAGAAGCACAATCTCTCCAATTGGAAGTGCTGAGAGGCGATGACGCTTTGTCACTAGATATCGACATTCCGTCGTCTGAAGAATAATTACAAGGGTCGCATTATGAGGCAGGTCAGCCAAAGAACCACCAGTATTAGTCAATTTTTGAAGACAACAGCTATTGCTGCTGCTATAGCAACTACCTTATTTGTCACGGGAAGTGCTTACGCAACGGAATATAGTCCGAATTTTAAAAATACTGAGATTACCGAATTTATTAATATTGTCGGTAAAAATCTACAACGCACGATTATCGTCGATCCTAATGTGCGCGGTAAAATAACCGTTCGTAGCTACGACCTATTAACGGAAGATCAATACTATCAATTTTTCATGAACGTGCTGCAAGTATACGACTTTGCCGTCGTTGAGATGCCAAGCGGCATACTCAAGGTAGTCCGCTCGAAAGACGCAAAAACATCAAATATCCCTGTTGTCGATGGTGACATTCTAAACGGCGATGAAATGATTACGCGGGTTCTACCTGTATACAATGTGCCAGTGCGTGAGCTTGCTCCTATTCTTCGTCAGTTGAATGACCAAGCAGGCGGCGGTAACGTAGTGAGCCATGATCCCTCAAATGTAATGATGTTAACTGGACGTGCTGCGGTAGTTAATCGTTTAGTAAAAATTATCGAAAGCGTCGACCGCGCTGGCGATGAAGAAGTAGAGGTCATCAAACTTAAACATGCATCCGCAACCGAAATGGTGCGTATTATTGAAAGTATTAATAAATCCCAAGGCAAATCAGCTGGAGGAGTGGGTAAATCAGACCCACGTGTTGTCGCCGATGACCGCACAAACAGCATCATTGTCAGCGGCGATATAAAAGCACGCCAGCGCTTAATTAATCTCGTTAGCCGCATGGACCAAGAGTTAGAAACAAATGGTAATACGCGTGTTATTAACCTCAATTATGCGAAAGCTGAAGACCTAGTCAACGTATTACAAGGCGTTAGCGCGGGTATACAGGCTGAGAGTCAGGGCACTACCACAACCCAGCGTCGTGGTGGCAACAGCAGTCGTGATATCAGTATTGATTCGCATCAAGATTCTAACTCATTGGTCATCACCGCAGAGCCCGATATGATGCGCTCACTTGAAGACGTTATCCGACAACTTGACGTGCGCCGCGCACAAGTGCAAGTTGAAGCGATTATCGTTGAAGTATTCGAAGGCGACGGCACTACTTTGGGTGTGCAATGGGTATCTGAAGAGGGCGGTGGTACACAATTTACTAATGGTGTGATTGGTGTTGGTTCATTAGGTGTTGCTTTGCGTGAAGCAGAAAGTACTGAAGTGAAAGGCTTTACGACTAATTCAAATGCTGACACGGTGGCAACAACCACGACCGTCGAAGGTAATTATGCACCAATTGCTGCCTTACTAGGTGGTGCTAACGGCTTGCTTGCTGGCGTCGTCAAAAATGGCTGGGGCGCCGTTGTCCAAGCGGTAAGCACCGACACTAATTCCAATATACTAGCCACACCGCATTTGACCACGATGGATAACGAGGAAGCCTTCTTTATAGTCGGTCAGGAAGTGCCTATTATCACGGGTTCCACAACCGGTTCTAACAACGGCAATCCATTCCAGCAAGTTGAGCGACAAGACGTTGGTATTAAACTTAAAGTTACCCCACAAATTAATGAAGGTGACGCCATTCAATTGCAAATTGAGCAGGAAGTATCGAGTGTATCTGGTGCAACCTCTGTTGATATTTCAATTAATAAACGTGAAATCAAAACTACCGTTATTGTTGATGATGGCGGCACAATCGTGCTCGGCGGCTTGATTGATGAAGACGTTCAAGAAAGTATTTCTAAAGTGCCTTTATTGGGTGACATACCAATTCTTGGCCATTTATTTAAATCAACAACAGTGAGTAAGCGCAAGCGTAATTTGATGGTGTTCATTCGGCCTACGATTATACGTGACGGTATTACTTCAAATAAAATCAGTTTACAAAAATACAACTATATTCGTGCACAACAATTAATGCGTCAGTCTGAAGGTGTGCCGTTAATGCCATTTTCAGAGGGTCCGGCATTACCCGAATGGAATGATGCAATGACCTTACCTCCTTCTTTTGACGAATATTTGAGCGACGAAGAAAAGAAAGCCAAAGAGGGTAACGATTAGCGATGTCTGAAGTTACCAATGATCTTAGCTTAGAAGAAACCGAGGCACTCGTTACCGACGAGGTAACCGAGGGCGCACTTGAAGAAGCTGAGCCGTTAGCTGCACTGCAACTGCCCTTTAGCTTCGCCAAACGCTTTAAAGTGCTTATTGAGTCAGCACACGAACCGGTTAAGGTTTATCACACGCCAAGCACTGAATTAGCGGTATTTGCTGAAGTTCGACGTTTTCTAAATCAAACCTTTGTGCTTGAAGAGATCGCTGACAACCGTTTTGAAGAATTACTGACCAGTAGTTTTCAGCGCGATTCAAGTGCGGCCAAACAATTGATGGAAGACTTAGGCAACGAAAGTGATTTGCTCTCATTAGCAGAAGACTTGCCTGATACAGAAGACTTACTAGAAAGTGAAGGCGATGCACCCATTATTCGCTTAATTAACGCGATGCTCGGTGAAGCAATCAAAGAAGGTGCTTCCGATATACATATCGAGACCTTTGAAAACCAGCTAGTCGTTCGCTTCCGCGTTGACGGTGTGCTGCGTGAAATATTGCGTCCACACCGTAAAATGTCCTCTATGTTAGTGTCTCGTATAAAAGTGATGTCGAAAATGGATATTGCTGAAAAACGTGTACCTCAAGATGGACGCATAAGCTTGCGGATAGCAGGGCGTGCTGTCGACGTTCGTGTATCTACGATGCCATCAAGTCATGGCGAACGCGTTGTATTGCGCTTACTCGATAAAAACAATGCGCGTCTTGATTTACAAGATTTGGGCATGACCTTAGATAATCGTACTCACTTCTCGAGTCTTATTCGCAAACCGCATGGCATCATGTTGGTCACCGGCCCAACAGGCTCCGGAAAAAGTACCACTCTATATGCAGGCTTAAGCGAAATAAACTCCAAAGACCGCAACATTCTTACCGTTGAAGATCCGATCGAATTCGACTTAGAGGGTATTGGCCAAACACAGGTTAACCCGCGTGTTGACATGACTTTTGCCAGAGGTCTAAGAGCCATATTACGGCAAGATCCTGATGTCGTGATGGTAGGTGAAATTCGTGACTTTGAAACCGCACAAATTGCAGTGCAAGCAAGTTTAACCGGTCACTTAGTGTTATCCACCCTACATACAAACACCGCAGCGGGCGCTATTACTCGTTTAGAAGACATGGGCATTGAGCCCTTTTTACTATCGAGCAGTTTGCTGTCTGTGTTGTCGCAACGCCTCGTACGTAAGTTATGTAAAGAATGCAAAAAGCCGCATGAACCAACCCCTGCTGAACGCGAAACATTGAACCTTGCAGGCGGCGAACAAGTGGTTATTTATCGTCCTGTTGGTTGCACTGCTTGCAACCATACGGGTTACCGTGGCCGAACCGGTATTCATGAACAGTTGATCGTGGATGAACGCATCCGCGAAATGATGCACGAAGGCAAAGGTGAGCAAGCTATTGAAAAGCATGTGCGTAAAACGACTCCTTCTATCCGTCAAGATGGCTGTGACAAAGTATTACTGGGCATCACTTCTTTAGAAGAAGTATTACGAGTAACCAGAGAGGAATAATATGGCAGCCTTCGCATACAAGGCCATGGATGCCAATGGAAAATCCAAAAATGGCGTGCTGGAAGGTGATAACGCTCGCCAAATTCGCCAACAAATTCGTGAGCAAGGTTTAATTCCACTTGAAGTTGAGCAAGTTGCTGAGCAAGAGAAAAAAAACCAAGCCTCGTTCTCATTGTTTAAAGCTAAAATTTCAGCTGGTGAACTTGCCCTATTAACACGTCAAATGGCAACCTTAATTGAGTCAGCTTTACCCATTGAAGAAGCCTTATTAGCCGTTGCAGAGCAATGCGAAAAACCACGTCATAAAAACATGATGATGGCGGTGCGCAGTAAGGTGGTAGAAGGCCACGGCTTTGCCGAGGCACTATCTGAATTTCCCTATGTGTTTGACAACCTATTTCGCGCCATGGTCGCAGCAGGTGAAAAATCAGGACACTTAGACACCGTGCTCAACCGACTCGCTGAATACACTGAAAACAGAGAGCGAACACGGAATCAGATTATCCAAGCGTTGGTATACCCTCTAATAATGATGACCGTCGCAGTTGGCGTAGTCATTATGCTGTTGGTAAAAGTTGTCCCTACTATTGTCGGGCAATTTGACCAAATGGGACAAGAGTTACCCACTATCACCAATATTCTAATTGCCATCAGTAACGCAGTGCAAAACTACGGTGTTTATGCCGCTATTTTGCTCGTGCTGGTTATATTTTTAGTGGCAAAATTGTTAACTATTCCTCGCATACGCTTAAAATATGATAAAAAATTATTAAGCTTGCCGTTTGTGGGTCGTTTAACCAGGAGTACTAATACGGCAAGATTTGCTCGCACGTTAAGCATTTTAACAGCCAGTGCTGTCCCTTTGTTAGAATCAATGCGCATTGCAGGTAATGTTTTGGAGAACCTTCACCTCAAAGGTGCGGTCAAAGATGCAGCCTCAAAGGTAAAAGAGGGATCGAGTTTGAGAAGCGCGTTGGATCATGCCAAAATTTTTCCACCTATGATGATGCACATGATCGCATCTGGGGAACGCTCTGGTGAGTTACAACAGATGTTAGCGCGAGCCGCTGACAACCAAGATAGGGAGTTTGAGTCCACTGTGAGCATCTCTCTAAAAATATTCGAGCCCGTGCTTATTGTTGCTATGGCCGGTGTTGTATTATTCATAGTATTGGCAATCCTAATGCCGATACTGGCATTAAACAGTTTAGTCTAAAAGGTAATTTTTATGAGTAATCAGACACGTTTTATCGCATTAAATGAACGCAAACAGACGATTTTAAAAAATAAAAATAATGAGTCAGGTTTCACTCTAATTGAGATTATGGTGGTGCTTTTTATCATCGGTATGATGGCAGCATTTGTTGCACCACAAATTTTTGAAAACCAAGGCACGGCGCAAATCAAAAAGGCCGCCGTTGATATTCAAACCCTCGAAGGTCAGCTCGAAATGTTTAAGTTACGCACCAATCGTTTCCCGACTACAGAGCAAGGTTTAGAGGCATTGGTGACAATGCCTACTATTGAACCTATTCCGCGTAATTATCCAGAGGAAGGCTTTATAAAACGGTTGCCGCTTGACCCTTGGGGCAATCCTTATCAACTGCTTAGCCCGGGCGAAATCGACACCGTTGACATCTATTCTTTCGGACCCGACATGGAAGAAGGTACTGAGGATGATATTGGCACATGGAATATCAACGATTATCTTCAGTAGTCCTAACATAAGCGAGGATTAACGTGCGCAAGCAGCAAACAGGTTTTACACTCATCGAGATCATGCTTGTGCTCGCACTGATGGGCTTAATGATATCTGTTGTTTCATACACCGCACTTGGCACTAACAACTATGACAAAGTAGATCAACAGGCAAAACGCTTTCAAGTTGTATTTGATATGGCAAGTGATTACGCCATCTTGAATCAAGTGCAGTTAGGTATCCGTATTGATGAAAAGGAAAACACTTATACCTATGTTGCACTGGATGATGACGACGATTGGGTTGAATTATCGGGTCA
>JBLIKA010000061.1:0-20108 GCA_047637355.1 Glaciecola sp.
CGTTGTTAGTCACGTACTTGATAAATTTAAAACAAAAGAACATCATCAGGTCGTTCTAGATTCGTTGGCTTAACATTGCTAGCAACAAAAAAGACGGTTATTGACCGTCTTTTTTATTCCACTATTTAATCTCGTTTTGCTCGGGCTCAAGTTCAACCTGAGTCGGTGACGACCAAGCAGTTATTACTGCTTTTACTAATGTTGCTAGCGGAATCGCAAAGAATACGCCCCAAAAACCCCACATCCCACCAAATACTAATACCGCAATAATGATATACAAAGGATGCAGACTAACTGCCTCAGAGAACAATACTGGCACAATAAGATTACCGTCCAACGCTTGAATAATTGCATATACTAACATTAAATACCAAAATTCAGGAGTCACACCAAATTGAAATAGCGCCACAATAGCGACTGGTATAGTTACAACTGCGGCGCCTATGTAAGGAATTAACACGGAAAATCCAACTAACACCCCGAGCAACAAAGAATAACGCAAATCCATAAATGCAAATGCTGCAGACGTTACTCCACCGACAATCAGAATTTCAATAACTTTACCTCTAATATAGTTTGCTATTTGCAAATTCATTTCCGCACCAACCTGGCTAATTAGTCGGCGTTCGTTAGGCAGAATCTTTGAAATACTATTAAGAAATAATTCTTTGTCCTTCAACATGAAAAAAACCATTAACGGGACTAGTATCATATAAATTAGTAAAGCGGCTATATTACCGATTGAACTCACGGAAATACTAATTACCTGTTGACCTATTCCAACCATTCGCTGATTTACACTTGCCATTGCATTTTTAATGTAATCAACTTCAATCAGATCAGGATATTTACGCGGTAAACTGGCGAGCCATTTTTGTGCTGAATCCCATATTAAGGGCAGCTCTTGAACAAGATTAATGCTCTGCTTACTGATAATAGGCACTAGACCAACTAACATTAAAATACTTATAAGAATAAATATAATGAGAGTAATAGAAGTAGCTAGCGTTCTATTTATGCCGCGCCTATGCAAGTGTGTTACCGGCCAGTCCAATAAATAGGCTATAATAGCAGACACAATGACAGGTAATAAAATCCCGCCCCACACAAGCAAAATAACGGCAGTGACGATTATTAACATCAATAACATCATTGCGTTAGGGTCTGAAAACTTGCGTTTATACCAACGATCAAAAACGCCAAACATACAGGGTATCTATCCTTCTTTTGATTTATTACTCATTTGCAATTATGGTAAACCTAGTTTCAACTTAAAACCAGACAAAGTGAAACTATCTTGTGCAATTACGGTCTATCTATCGTATACAATACTTATCACACTAAGGGCAATGAAAACGACACATGAGTATGAATCTAAGAAAGAAAGTATTTGTCGCCTTCATTTGCTTTCTGATACCAATTATAGGCAATACTCAATCTATTGATGCCAACAAAAATAAATTACCCGAGATTGGAGTCGTCGCATCTGACACACTGACAATTGATAAAGAAGTATTGATTGGCAAGGCTATAATGCGTCAGTTGAGAGGTCAAGCGCCAATAATTCATGACCCAGTAATTAACGAATATATTCAGGGGTTGGGCAACAGATTGGTCATTGAAGCTGATAATGCGAAGTTCCCCTTCTCTTTTTTCATGATCAACAACTCTACAATTAATGCGTTTGCATTTTTTGGCGGTCACATCGGCATTCATTCGGGATTAATAACCCAAGCTGGATCAGAAAGTGAACTTGCCTCAGTATTCGCTCATGAAGTTGCTCACGTAACACAACGACATCTAGCGCGCGCTAGTCAAGCACAAAAAAGAAGTGCTCCATTGCAAATAGCGACACTCATTGGTGGTATTTTACTAGCAATGGCTGATCCCGAAGCCGGTATCGCAGCTATTAGTGCCGGAAATGCGGGTGCTGCACAAAGCAGAATAAACTACACCAGAAGTATGGAACAAGAAGCAGATAATATTGGTATTACGATGCTAGCCAGAGCCGGCTTTGACCCCGCTGGAGCGCCAGCATTCTTCTCGAAATTAGCACAACAATCACGTGGACAAAGTAATCAATTAGAGTTTTTACGAACTCACCCAGTCCCAGAAAATCGCATTTCAGAAACCAGAGCTAGAGCGGCAACCTACGGAACTCGTAATGTTCCCGAAAGCTTAAATTTTCACTTAGTTAAGTCAAGAATAATTGCGCGATACGAGGGGAATCCGTTGCGCAACATTAGTTATTTTAGCTATGAGGTAAACGAAAATAAATATGTATTTCGTGAAGCCGCTTTGTACGGTTTGGCCTTATCTTATTTTGCAAGCGAACAATATGCCTCTGCATCACAAATTCTCACTGATCTGCTAATCGAAGACTCAGAAAATTTATTTTACCTAGATGTAATGACTGATGTGTTGATTGCTCAAAATAAACCCAAAGCAGCAATAGAAATGTTGACACCACTATGGCGTTTTAAACCACAAAATAAGGTCCTCGCTCTAAATTTAGCAAACGCAATGATAAAAGCGGAGCAATATTCTGAAGCAATACAAATATTGAGAGATGTATTACTTGTTCATCCTGAGCACTTTCTGTCTTATTCATTGCTGATTGACGCCTATATTGCGACAGGGCAAAAAAGGCAGATGTACAAAGCTAGCGCAGAACGCTTTGGATTACTACTCGCCTATCCAAAGGCTATTGACGAACTTCAGTTCGCATACAATGAAACTGGCATGGATTTCTTAGAGAAACAGAGAATAAAAGCAAGAATAGAGCAATTTCGAAATGAGATAGCAACATTGGAGCGACTCTAGTTGCCGCTAATTGCTTCACTCAGACTCTTACTATTTTGTTCACCTAACAATTGGCCGGCAAGTGTGCCATCGGGCCTAATTAGGTAAGTTGCAGGTAGATATTTGGGTGTTTCGAAGGGTAAAGCGGTTTCAATATTATTGATAAGCGGAAACTCAATATTATACTTTTCAGTTAGTAGAGCCAGCTCATGATCCTGCATTGCATCGTAGCTTATGCCGAACAGAACTCCATTTTGTTTACCATCCGTTAATTTTTTAAACTCGTTAAGTTCAGGAATTTCGCGTAAACAAGGAGCGCACCATTCAGCAAAATAGTTAATGATAATCCACTTACCTTGTAATTCTTTGAATTGGTAAGTTGAACCATCAAGTGTAGTAAAGTCGTACCTATTATTTAGCTGATATGCAATACCAAGCGACAGAGAGATGATTCCAACGACCAAATATAATAATTTTTTTTTCACTATTCACTCCGTGTTTAATTCGCACCAGTTAAGGTAATATTGAGCCAATAAGACTGTTCTTTATAATTTTTAGTATATAGTAATATACTAAATGTTAATTAAAAACTAAAAGAGACAATAATGATGGCTAATTACGTTTACTATCATAACCCTAGATGCAGCAAAAGCAGACAAGGATTAGCTTTTTTAATTGATAATGATATCGAAGTAGACATCATAGAGTACCTAAAGGTTCCCTTAAAGCCGGATGAAATTGCAGACCTTTTTGAAGCACTGGGCTTCGCTAACGCGATTGATATGGTTCGTATTAAGGAGCAAGAGTTTGCAGAGTCGGGACTGAGTAAAGCATCGTCGAATAGCGAAATTATTAATGCAATAAACGCATATCCAAAGTTATTGGAACGCCCCATCCTTACTAATGGTAAGAAGGCGTCTATCGGTCGCCCGTTAGAGAATATAAAGAGATTAGTTGGGCTTTAACTCAAGTTAAATAAGGTAAAAGTAAACGATGAACAACGCATTGTGCCAAGTGCTCGTGTTGTATTACAGCAAACACGGACTGACAAAAAAGTTAGCTGAAGCAATAGTAAAGGGCGTTGAATCTGAAGGTGTAGAGGCCTTATTGAGAACCGTACCCGATGTAAGCAATAATATTGATGGCAAAGCACCTGCGGTTCCCACAACTGGCGCACCCTACGTTACGCTAGAGGAATTGGCTAGTTGTGATGGATTGGCGTTGGGCAGTCCAACTCACTTTGGCAATATGTCTGGCGCAATGAAATTCTTTTGGGATAGCACTTCCAGCTTATGGTTAAAAGGAAGCTTGATTAACAAGCCAGCCTGCACGTTTACATCTAGTTCAAGTTTGCATGGTGGTCAAGAGACAACACTAATCAGTATGATGATGCCTTTAATACACCATGGCATGGTTTATATCGGTGTTCCTTACTCCGTTGCCGAGTTGCATAAAACGACTTCCGGTGGAACGCCTTATGGGGCCTCTGCAGTTGCTTTACCAAACAAACAAAAACTAAGTCATGAAGAGCAAGAAATAGCTATCTCCCAAGGAAAGCGCCTTGCCGTCATGGCCAAAAAGCTAAAAAATAATTCAGGGAACTAAGATGAGCGAAACTAAAACAAATATCCCAATGTCAGACCGTGTTAAAAAACTGAGATACCTCGCTTTGTATTCCCATCTAGGTTTATTGGGTTGGATGATTGCCTGGTATTTTTTTCTGCCAATGACCGCGGATTACTCAATTACATTTAAAATCCTCATTTACATTATACCCTTATTGTTACCATTGCCGGGCATAGTGCAAGGAAAACCCTACACTCACGCTTGGGCTAGTTTTATTGTATTGTTTTATTTTTTACATTCAATTACCGTTATATATGCTGAACCCAGTCAAATACTCTATGCGAGTATCGAGTTGGTATTCGCTATTGGTATGTTTGCCGGATGTAGTAGCTTTGCTCGATTACGTGGGCAAGAATTAGGTGTTGGTTTACCAAAATTGAAATCCGTAATGGATGAAGAAAAGAAACTGTATGAGGGCAAGTCTGATGAGTAAACAATATGTTGTTACTAAAAGTAAATTTACTTTAGCCACTGTTCTTTGTTGTTCGTTTTATTTGACGGCATGCAACGGTTCTTCAAATGACGGTCAAGTGAGCGGACGTGGAGAATTACCACCGCCATTTATAACTGAAAGTGTCGGATCTATCGAGCCGCTCGCTGTGTTTGAAAATATAGAACTTTATGGCGATAGCGAATTTATCACTAATGGTTCATATGGCTTTGCGGTTACCACTAACGATAATAGTCAGATAACTGCAGTTAACTGGCAACAACTGAGCGGTCCCGAATTAACGTTACTGGCAAAAAGTTCTCAAACTATCGGTTTCGATGCGCTAGAATTTGGTGATTATGTGTTACAGGCGGATGTCACTATTAATGATACAACACAACAAATTACGTATGATTTTTCAGTACAACAAAGTCAGGCAGTAGTCGCTAACTTAAGGCTGGATCATACTGTCACAGAAAGAGCTAAAGTGTCACTTCGCGTTGATTCACTCAATAACGATATAAGCACCGCAACCGTAGTATGGAAGCAGGTAGCAGGTCCCGCAGTTTTAGATTTTCAAAGTCAAGAAAATAGAGCGTTTTTTAGCGCCCCCGCAGTCAATGGCGATCAGATTATTCAATTTGAAACTTCAGTCACGTTTTCAGATGGAAGTAGCGCAATTGATACCAGTATCGTAACTATTAACGACACACAAATAATTGACGATGCCTATTTTCCAAATAGTAATATTATTGCGAGTGAGGACGTGTTTTCCTTTAACAAAGACTCGCCGTTCAAAAGTGCTCTTGAGTCCTGCATTTATACGAATACGCTAAATCGGACTTGTACGTTTGGTACCCTACCAATTATTGGTCAAGAGTGGTTTAACCCGACCATTGACAATATCCTTGACCGAACCTTAGTTTCACACGATTGGATGGGGCAACGTTTTAGACAATACCTTTTTCAATCTGCAGCGGGTCCAGACATGTTAAAGCTGTTGCGAGGAGTTACCGCGGTGGTCATCTCTTATGATGTCCGTCCATCATTTTATTGGGCTGCCACGGGAGCGATTTACTTAGACGCTAGTAACTTTTGGGTTACACCAGAAGAAAGAGATACGCTAAATGAGGCACCTGATTTTAGAAGTGGATTTGGTGGCGATTTACGCTTTAGAGTACTGTGGCGTTACGTTAAAGACAATGCACCTTACATGCCGGGGCAAAATTTTTCTTCTGCTGCGAGAGAAATGAGAACATTTGATGTGTTAGAAGCAGATATATCCTGGTTGATGTACCATGAATTAGGTCATGCCAATGATTTTTTCCCTTCCGATGTTTGGGCTGGCTTATCAAGCGCTGACGACCCTCTCAGTTTCTTCAGAAACAACGGCGCAAACTCAGATATAATGATCAGCAATTTCCCGTTAAACTCTTCTCAGCTGAAGGGATTGGCGCAAGTTAGCTTCTCAGGTGAGACCGCGAATACCACGCAAAGGAGCTACGTTGCCGGCGATATAGAGTCATTCTTTACTCCCGATATAGCCTCATCTTACTATTCATACTTAAATGAGAGAGAAGACTTTGCTACATTATTTGAACGTTTCATGATGCAGCATCGATTAGGGGCTTCTGCCGATATTGGTATAGTTAACACCCAGAACAATCCTGATTTTTTAGTGACGTGGGGGCAAAGAGACCGTTTCAATCACTCGAGTATTCAAGCAAGAACTAGATTTACTGTCGCTAACATCCTGCCTGAACTGGGCAACATCGGGGCATTGCAAGCTGAACTGCCTGACCCCATTCAGTTGCAACAAAACGTCAGTTGGTTTAGTAACATCGATTTACGTGAAAACGTAGAAAGTCAGAACTCGATTCAAGTACCCTATCGATTCGAAAGAACGTCTGCGATTGATGAAATGAATTTACATATCGGAAGACCAGCGTTACCAAACTAGGCCTAACTACAAGTCAAGAGCTTGCTTAATAAAGGGAATTGTAAGCTTGCGCTTGGCTTGTAAAGATTTTTTATCTAGTTCATCAACAATTAGCATGAGGTTGCTTAGTTCTCTATCAACGCGAGTTAACAAAAACTTTATGCAGTCTTCGCTTGCTTCTAGACCTCTGTGCTCTATCCGAAATTGAATAATATGGCATAGCGACTCATCTGAACGTGGTGCTAACTGAAAAACAGCCCCCCAGGTAAGCCTTGAAACTAAATCGGGTAATTGAAAACTGACAACTAACGGAGACGCATGCGCGGACATAATAATTCTAGGCTTATGATTTCGCTCTAAAACTTGGTTAATTAGATCAAATATGGTTCTTTCCCACAACTCATCCCCCGCAATTTCATGTAAATTATCAATACAGATCACATCATAATCGGCAATATCACTAACAACTTCGGTCGGCATTTCTTTCAATTCAAGCATATTAAGATAGACGGTTTGTAGCCCATTCAAATTAGCTTGGTGGCAACAAGCAAATAACAAGTGAGACTTACCCACTCCAGAGGAACCAAATAGATAACACAGAGATTTCTTATTTTCGTTATCCTGATGACAAAACTTCTTCATGTAAGAAGCTGCAAATTCATTATCAGCTTCAAAAAAAGAATCGAACGTTTCATCATCCGGCAGTGAGACCGGTAAACTTAATTGCAACGCTAATTACCTCGCCATTCATAATCAATAACAATGGTAGAGTCTGGGCGCTGGTATTCTGGCTCTTTAAGGTATTGTTCAAGTTTTAAAATTGTTTTTAAGCGCTGCACAGAAACATTGGATGCTAGTGTAAAACTCGCCACATCTTTCGACTGCGCGCTTAAGTCAACGTTTTGAGTTACCGCTAGTGATGACAAGATCTCTAATACTTTTCTGTATTTAGCGAGCGTGTCTACATTAGCAATATTCAAGATAACCGAATAAATCTGACCCGTTTCGCTAGTCTCTACAGAATATAAAGTTGCTAAGTACGTAGCATACTCGTTTACAAATTGGGCAATCAGAGTGGCTATGTTATCTCCCACTATTTCATTTGTTTCAATAGTTTGGCCGTTCGTTATAAAATAGGAAAGTTGCAACTTCTCACCAGCACTGAAATCATCGAAAACAATGCCTACTCTAGCACCAATAACATAGTTGGTCCCATAGCGCATTGACTTATTAAAGATAGATGAAGAGAACAGCCCCCAAACATCAAGCGCCGTGATATTCATTGAATCAGTTAAGTCACCAATTGGCATGATTAACTCAACTCCCCTGTCATAGGTAACTTGGTCTATGGTTTCTAAGTATTTACTGCTGCTGGATTGAGTGACAAGTGTTTTCTTTTTGCTAACATCATCTTCAATGACTAGCCAGAGTAACCCTGATGGTCTTCGTTTGCCCCAAACATTAAGATTTTCCGTTCGTAATAAATCGACAATCTTTTGTTCATTGAATTCGGCTTGATATAGCAATTTATCACCGTCTTGAATAAAAGTGCTAGCGACCAAATATTGTTCAAAATTTGTTGCCGAACGCTTTACTTGAAGATTTTCGAGTACAGCAACGTCACCACTTAACTTCACGACAACCTGTTGAAACGCTCGTTTACCCGCTTTCTTTTGCGTAAAATTTGACTGATCAGTTACAATGATTTGCCCTTCATTCAAGTGTTCAATGGGCGCACTAAGGGCGTGCATCGAAATAACCGAGCACAAAGTAAGCATGAAGATGGAAAACAATTTTTTCAAAACTAGTAAATCCTTATAGCGTTCTAATCCCATTGTCAGATATTTCGCGCTTTTTTGCATCCGATATTTATTCTTAGTCGTTTTTTGATACCTTTTCAGTCATTGAGCTGTTAAAATTCTGTATTAAAAATTTTCAGAGGAAAGCGCGTGACTGAGCAAACTAAATCCCTAAGCTATAAAGATGCCGGTGTAGATATTGATGCAGGGAATCAATTGGTTGAAAGAATCAAATCTGTAAGCAAAAAAACACACCGTCCAGAAGTAAAAGGCGGTTTAGGTGGTTTTGGCGCTTTATGCTCAATCCCAACAAAATATAAGCATCCTCTGTTAGTTTCAGGCACTGATGGTGTCGGGACTAAATTACGTTTAGCAATGGATCAAAATAAACATGATGGAATTGGTATTGACCTAGTTGCGATGTGTGTAAATGATCTTATTGTTCAAGGCGCTGAGCCTCTGTTTTTCTTAGATTACTATGCAACGGGTAAATTAGATATTGATACTGCCGCAACGGTCGTTACAGGCATCGGAGAAGGTTGCCAATTAGCTGGCTGCGCATTGATTGGTGGTGAAACTGCAGAAATGCCTGGAATGTATGACGGTGAAGATTACGACGTTGCTGGATTTTGTGTGGGCGTGGTTGAAGCAGAAAAAGTTATCGATGGTTCTAAAGTTGCCCCAGGTAATAAATTAATCGCGTTGGCCTCATCAGGACCTCACTCTAATGGCTATTCATTAATACGTAAAATCATTGAAGTCAGTGGAATTGATTTAAGTAGTGATTTAGATGGCAAGACGGTGAGCGAACATTTGCTTGAGCCAACACGAATTTACGTGAAGTCGGTTTTGGCTATTTTAGAAACATATAATGTTAACGCAATATCGCACATAACCGGTGGTGGATTTTGGGAAAACATACCCAGAGTACTCCCCTCAGATATGCAGGCAGTGGTTGATGGCAAGAGTTGGCAATGGCCTGGCATCTTCACTCTTTTACAGCAGAAAGGAAACGTAACAACTCACGAAATGTATCGTACATTTAACTGTGGTGTCGGCATGATACTAGCTGTTGAATCCCAAGATGCTGCAAACATAACAAAAGCCTTCAAAAGTCTAGGCGAAGACGCGTGGGTTATTGGGGAGATTGCAGCGCTTGGAGAAGGTCAAGAACAAGTGGTAATTAACTCATAATGGCTAGCATCAAAAAGCGTATCGTTATCGTAGTATCTGGCAGTGGTTCAAATGCGCAGGCAATCATCGATGCTTGTGCGAAAGAGACGGTTAATGGTTCAGTTGTAAAATTAATATCGAATGTACCAAACGCTGAAGCACTTGATAGAGCTGCACAGTCAAATATACCATCGACTTGTGTTGACCATAAAACGTTTCTCGATAGAGATTCTTTTGATGTAGCATTAGCAGAAGAAATTGACGCAGCACAACCAGATGTTATTGTACTTGCCGGATTTATGCGCATCCTCAGTGACGAATTTGTTGCAAAATATTTGGGCAAATTATTGAACATCCATCCATCTTTGTTGCCCAAGTATACAGGGTTGAGAACTTACCAACGTGCAATAGACAACGAGGACCGTGAGCATGGGACATCTGTGCACTTCGTAACTCACGAACTAGATGGCGGTCCAGTTATTCTGCAGGCCAAAGTTCCGGTGTTCGAAGATGACACTGTTGAAGAACTCGCTTCACGTGTAAAAGTGCAAGAGCATAAAATTTATCCGCTAGTGGTAAATTGGTTGTGTAACGAAACAATAGCGCTAATCGATATGAAAGCGTTTTTTGATGGGCAGGAACTACCGGAGTGTGGATATGCGAGTGACTAAGTTGTTGAAGGTAATTAGCGTTATTTTGTTTGCACTGGCTTGCAATGTTAGTTTAGCAGAAAATGCAAGTGAATTGCCTTCTCCCTTTGTCGCTCATTATGACGCCTTTCGTCATGACAGGAATATAGGCACCGCTGAACTCAGTTTAAAATCAATAAGCGGCCAACTATATGAACTCAAATACTCCTCTAAAGTATCTCGTTTCTTTCTTTCAGATAAACGATACGAAACAACCGTTTTTTCTTTTATCGATGGATCCATTACACCAATTACCTACGATTTCAAACGTAAAGGGACAGGTCCAAATAAGTCGCTAAACGCCAAGTTCGATGCTAAGTCTCAAACGATTATTCTTAGTGACCAAGATAATCTCAAGTGGGAAGGTGAATTTGACAACCAATTATTTCGAATCGATATATCAAGGCAGTTAGCTCAAAACAGAACGCAGTTCGAATATAAATTTCTTAATTACCGTGGCCAAAAGCGCGACTATAAAATTGAAGTCGTTGAGAAGGAAACATTAACACTCCCCTACGGCATTATAGAAGCGATAAAAGTAAGAGTGAACCGCGATAGCAGTAAAAGACAGACCTATGCTTGGTTTGCTCCTTCCCTTGATTATGTCCTAGTTCGCCTTCAGCAATTTAAAGATGATGAAGAGCAAGGTGATATTCGTTTAAATACATACCAAAAATTTTAGTTACTTTTTTTCTGTACACGACGTAAGTATAATTGAGGACTAGCGTCCTCATTTGAGGTAAATGACTTGATCTTTGACTAATCAAGTAATAACGTTAGGAATCTGGTCAGACCTGAAGGAGCATACATGAACGAATTAATTTGGTTACTTATAGTATTAGGTGTTTATGGCGTTACAGCCTATAAACAAACATCTTCACAAACAACACTTATTGCAATTAGCGTTGTTATGGTAATCGGCACCGCTGCAGGCGCCATTGGAATTATTGGCTGGGTTACATTTGCCATAGTGGTTATTCCCCTCGCCTATTCGCCGTTTCGCAAAGATTACATTACAACAAAATTACTAGCTTTTTATAAAAGTGTAATGCCTGAAATGTCCACAACCGAACAAGAAGCAATTGATGCTGGTACTGTTTGGTGGGACGGCGACATATTTAGTGGTAAACCAGATTGGCAGAAATTTCATGCCATCTCACAGCCAAGACTCTCGGCGCAAGAGCAAGCATTCATAGACGGTCCATGTGAAGTGGTCAGTCGGATGGCAGATGAGTGGCAGATCAACCATGTCGACGCAGATATGTCAGATGAAATTTGGCAGTATCTAAAAGATAATAAATTTTTCGCTATGATCATTAAGAAAGAATATGGTGGCTTAGCTTTTTCTGCTTATGCGCAGTCAAGAGTTTTGCAAAAACTAGCTGGCGTTAGTGCAGTATTATCCAGCACTGTTGGTGTTCCAAACTCTCTCGGTCCCGGTGAATTACTGCAGCATTATGGCACCAAAGAACAACAAGATTATTATTTACCTCGCCTAGCTGTTGGTGACGAAATTCCGTGTTTTGCACTAACTGGCCCGGAGGCTGGCTCCGATGCGGGTTCGATTCCGGATTACGGCATCGTTTGCAAAGGTGAGTTTGAAGGTAAAGAAGTGTTAGGTATGCGGCTCACTTTCTCAAAGCGTTATATAACACTGGCACCAGTGGCTACGGTTATTGGTCTTGCGTTTAAACTGCAAGATCCAGATGCATTGCTCGGTGACATCAAAGAATTAGGTATCACCTGTGCATTAATCCCCAGAGACACAAAAGGCTTGGATTGCGGGCGTCGTCATTTTCCGTTGAATGTACCGTTTCATAATGGCCCTGTTCGCGGAGAAAATATTTTTGTCCCGCTTAGTTTCATCATTGGCGGACAAAACATGGCAGGTAAAGGTTGGCGTATGCTAATGGAATGTTTATCAGTCGGACGTTGCATTACGTTACCATCATCGGCCGCTGGCGGCGCAAAATCGCTTGCTTTAGCCACCGGAGCTTATTCTCGAATTCGTCGCCAATTTCGTATGCCTATAGGGCAAATGGAAGGTGTTGAAGAAATGTTAGGTCGTATTGGTGGAAATGCTTATCTAATGGATGCCGTTACTTCATTATCAACCGCTGGTGTAGATTTAGGGCACAAGCCATCAGTTATTTCTGCGATTTGTAAATACCACTTAACTGAGAGAATGCGTCAAGTCGTGAACGACTCAATGGACGTCCATGGCGGTAAAGGTATCTGTTTGGGTCCGAACAACTACCTCGGTAGAGCATATCAAGGTGTGCCAATATCTATAACGGTTGAAGGTGCGAATATCCTAACTAGAAATATGATGATTTTTGGTCAGGGCGCAATGCGCTGCCACCCTTATGTGCTAAAAGAAATTTATGCCTCGCAAATGGAAGATCCTACAGAACAGTTGGAAGCGTTTGATGACGCTGTGTTCGGTCATATTCGTTTTGCTGTTAGCAACACATTCCGTTCAATTTGGTTTAGTTTAACCGGTGGACGTTTGAGCTCAGCACCATTTAGAGACGAAACCGCAAAATACTACAGAAGCATGCAAGGCTATAGTGCAAACTTGGCCTTATTAACTGATATTTCAATGGGCGTTTTAGGCGGTTCACTGAAAAGAAGAGAACGTTTATCGGCTCGTCTTGGTGACATTTTAAGCTACTTGTATCTTGGTTCAGCTGTAATGAAGCGCTTTGACGAACAAGGTCGTAATCATGACGATCTTCCTTTCGTGCATTGGGCAATGCAAGATTGTTTATCCAAGTTAGAAGAAGCCCTTGATAACTTCTTGAAAAACTTCCCTAACCCAATTGTTAGTGCATCAATGCGCTTATTGGTTCTGCCATTTGGAAAGCGTTATAGCGCTCCTTCAGATGTCCTTGAGCACAAAATCGCACACATTCTCCAGCATCCGAATGCAACCAGAGACAGACTTGGCCATGGCCAATACCTAACTCAGGAAGACGGTAACTTACTTGGTGATTTAGAAAAAACGTTAATTAACATCGTTAAATGTGAACCCATTTTTGACAAAATATGTAAAAAGTTAGGCGAAAAATTACCAATGACCAATCTTGATAACCTTGCCGAGAGAGCGTTGAAGGAAGGTATTATTAGCGACAAAGAAGCAGATTTAATGAAAGAAGCTGAAGCTGGCAGATTGAGGGCAATTAATGTCGATGATTTCGACAACCAAGAATTGTTGATGTCGACAAGCAAGAAAGTGAAAAAGCCTGCGTCTAAACGCAAGACAACTAAGCCAACAGAAACGGTCTAATTCGCTGATTAGTTTCATAAAGGACTTCAGAGTATCTGGGGTCCTTTTTTATGCTTTTAAAAACCGTTGATTGTGACCATTTAATTGAATTTGCTTTATTTGTTTTAGAGTCAAGCTAACGTTAGTACTGGCAATACAATATTCGTGTTTAATATCTATATCCGATATGCCAGGGTCATCCGTATTTAAACTAACTGATAATCCGCATTCCAAAAATGTTCTTATCGGGTGGTTTTTAATGTCAACCCACGCACCTGTTTGATAGTTGGATGTTAAACAACTCTCAATACCAATGTCGTGTTTAAGCATAAAATCGATTAATTTTCGATCTTGCGCCACGGCAACACCATGTCCTATTCTTTGCGCACCTAGTAAATTGATGGCATCCCATACACTTTCAGGTCCTGCGACTTCACCCGCATGCACGGTAACTTGTAAACCTGCATTTCTAGCTAGTTTAAAATGCTCGACAAACATATGAGCTGGATAGTTAACCTCGTCTCCCGCTAAATCAAGTGCAATAATATGATCTGAATATGCCAAAATGGAAGCGAGCTCACGGTGGCAAGCTTCGATGCCAAAAGTTCGACTAAGGATACCAATTAACTGACATTGTGTCTTATGAGCCGCATTAGCAGCCTTAACACCCTCGACAACCGCGTCGACAACCGCACTTAACGGTAGATTGAATGCTTTAGCCATAAATAGAGGTGAAAACCGCAATTCGGCATAATCGATACCTTCCATTTTTGCCATAACCACATTTTCATAAGCTACTTTATAACAGGCTTCGGGAGTCGCTAAAACAGATACGCCATAATCTAGCTTTTGTAAAAAGGAGAGCAAGTCGCTGGTTTTATCCTGAATAACCACATGTTTAGCTAATTCAGATTCGGAAGTGGCGGGTAACTCAATAGAGAACTCATGAGCGAGTTGCCAAATAAGTTTAGGAGGTATATTGCCATCTAGGTGACGATGCAAATCGACTAAGGGTAAGTTTTTATCGTACACCTCTAACTCTTCATTAATACGTTATTAAAAAATAGTGATGATGCAGACCAAATTAATCAAATTGCAGTTTCTCTACCGCCAGAACTATCTGTGTTCTTGTTTTTACATCTAACTTCTTAAAAATAACGCCTATATGCGCTTTGACTGTTGCTTCGGTGACGTAAAGCTTGCTTGCAATTTGTTTGTTCATTAAACCATTTTTTACCAATTTCAAAACCTGGAACTGTTTTGGCGTCAGTTCTTTTAATTTTACTGCAATGTCTTTGGCGTCGTCATCAATCTCTAATATTGCAGTTGCCATTCCAGCAGGCAACCATTTTTCGCCCTCTAAAATGGCTAGTAACGCATCTTTTATCATCGGCGTTGCAGTCGTTTTTGGAATAAACCCATCTGCACCAAACGCCATCACCTGAGAAACTGTCTGCAAAGAGTCACTAGCGGAAAGCACAACAATAGGAATATCTGGAAATACTTCTTTTACGCGGAGCAATCCATAAAAATTATCGCACCCAGGCATATTCAGGTCTAAAATTATAATAGACACTTTTCGGTTTTTACGTAAAACGTCAATAGTCGTATCGAGAGACTCTGACTCTATAAATGTCACATCAGTGAAACAACTTGATAATGCGCCTTTTAAAGCTTCCCGAAACAGGGGGTGGTCATCAGCAATCAAAAACTTGTACATCTGCAGACTCAACTTATTCATTTACTTAAATAGGGCTATTAATTAATAGCCCACTTTTATATACTTCGCCACTAGAAGGCATATTCTTTAGACTAAGGTAACACATCCTGTCTATTTAGTTTGGTTCATTTAAATGATTATTTTACAGAAAAGTTTTAAATATAAATGCCAGAATACGAAAGAAAGCTACCATCCGATAATATATATCAGAAACAGCAAAGCAAAGTAGATGATTTTAGCTTCAATGCACAAGTAGTCGATGTTTTTCCAGATATGATTGAAAGATCAATACCTGGTTATTCCAACATTATAGAAGGCGTTGGCAGATTAGCGGCTAAATTTACTGTTGCTAAGTCCAATGTTTACGATTTAGGCTGCTCGCTGGGAGCCGTTAGCTTATCAATTGCAAAGCATAATCGAGAACATGATATACAAATTATTGGCATTGATAACAGCCCTGCAATGGTTGAACGTTGCCAACGTCATACTGACTCATATACCTACGCCAGCCCGATCATGATTAAAGAAGCCGATATAGTCGACTTCGACATAAAAAATGCGTCAGTCATTGTGATGAACTTTACGCTTCAATTTATTGAACCTAAACTCAGAAATAATTTAATGAAAAAGTTGTTTGATGCACTTCTTCCGGGCGGTATTCTCATTTTATCTGAAAAGATAAAGTTAGGTAATAAAGTAATGGATTCTGCCATAGTCGATTTACATCATGATTTTAAGCGGGAAAATGGGTACAGTAACTTAGAGATTAGTCAGAAACGCACCGCACTTGAAAATGTGATGATCCTTGACGAATATGCGCTGCACGAAAAAAGACTATTAAAAACCGGCTTTGATGCAGTTAATATTTGGTATCAACAGTTTAACTTCGTCTCATTTTTTGCCATTAAGGGACAGTAATATGAATTGGAAATCTGCTTTGTATTCGGATTTAGTCGGTACCAGTTTAGAGAACTGGATTGCGACTCTCATTCCTCAAATCGATCGCTGGGAAACGCATGCAAATCACGGCGATACCAAAAAGTGGCAAAAACAACTACAACAACTCCCTGACATTATGCCTGATGACATTGATTTAAAGACACAAGTTTCTTTTACGCAAGACGGTAGTCTTGGAAACGGCCAGTTAGCCCATATCGAATCAGTGTTAAAGCAATTTATGCCTTGGCGAAAAGGTCCATTTCATCTGTTCGGTATCGACATTGACACTGAGTGGCAGTCGGATTGGAAATGGGACCGAGTGTTACCTCATATTGCACCATTAGCGAACAAAAAGGTACTCGATGTAGGGTGTGGTAGCGGATATCACTTATTCAGAATGTTAGGTGAAGATGCTAAGTTAGTTATCGGCATTGACCCGACCGACCTGTTTTTCTATCAGTTTCAGATTTTCAAAAAATACTTACCTGAGCATAGCATTCATTATATACCTCAAGGCATCGAAGACATGCCTGAGTTAAATGCGTTTGACACTGTTTTTTCTATGGGTGTGTTGTACCACCGTCGTGATCCTATCGAATTTTTATATCAGTTGAAGAATCAATTAGCTAGTGGTGGTCAACTTGTTCTTGAAACTATCGTTATCGACGGTGATGAGACATCAGTGCTAATGCCGGGCGAACGCTACGCACAAATGCGCAACGTCTGGTTCTTACCAAGCTGTAAGGCTCTGATGCACTGGCTTTCAAGAGTTGGCTTTATAAATATTGAAAAGGTCGATGAAAACATAACATCCATCGATGAACAAAGAGCAACCCAGTGGATGACAAATCATTCTTTGGCCGACTTTTTAGACCCCAATGACCCCACTCTCACAATTGAAGGTTACCCAGCTCCCAAGCGAGCCGTTTTTGTTGCTACAAAAAAATAGCGATAAGTAAGGTAGAAATCATCTTTATTGAATTGCCGCACTCCTTGGTTGGCATAATCTTTGAATAGTAATTGAATACATTCGCACCCATTTACCTCCTGTATACTGGCATAATCTGGCTATCACGATGATGTTTGACTGGGATTCTTAATGTTTAGTTTAACTGCGATGTACTTTACTCATTGCTATATAAGGCTTTAATGCAAGAACTAACAACATTGATTGAACAATACATTATTAAAGAGAAGCTCCCTAAAGCCTACCTTGATTTTGCACTAAAGTGGTTCAAGCCATTGTGTGATTCGATTCAATTGCACCATAATGAATCAATTACGTCAAAGGCAAGCTCTAATCGTCCGTATTTTATCGGCATCAACGGTTGTCAAGGGTCTGGTAAGTCGACGTTGAGTGGCTTAATGTGTCATTTGTTTAATACGTATTATGATAAAAAATCAATCGTCATGTCACTGGACGACTTTTATTATACAAAAGCAGAACGCATAAAATTGGCTCAAACAGTGCACCCGTTATTGGCCACGAGAGGAGTGCCGGGAACGCATGATACTCAAATGTTGTCTAAGGTTATTCAATCGTTAGCGTTAAATAAACCTGTAGATATTCCCATTTTTGACAAGTCAGTCGACGACCGCGCCCCGGTTAGTAAATGGCAAAATATAGTATCACCCGTTGATATAGTTATCATAGAAGGTTGGTGCTGGGGAACGCAAGCGCAAGAAGAGAAATCATTGGATACGGCGGTCAATGAACTCGAACAAAAACACGATTGCGATGGCACTTGGCGCCTCTACGTTAATTCAACTCTTAAAAATACTTATACCCCTCTATATGCACAGATGAATACTTGGGTGTTTTTGCAAGCACCTAGTTTTGATGCCGTGTATGAATGGCGTCTTCAACAGGAAGAAAATTTAAAACAACGCGTTGGTAACGCACCCAATATAATGAGTGATGAAGATATTTTTATATTTATTCAATATTATCAGAGGTTAACTCAACACACTTTGTGTACACAGGGTAATCATGCTGATTTTATATTTGAATTAGACCACACAAGAAACATTACTAAAAGTAGACATAATGCCAAGTGAATTAATTAGTAAATACAACAGACAAGTCCTCATTTTTACCGACTTGGACGGCACACTTTTAGATCACTATAGCTATGAGCATAAAGATGCCATGGTTTGTATGGAAAGGCTCTTAGGGCACGATATTCCAATCATTCCAAATACCAGTAAAACGTTTGCTGAAGTATTGCAATTGCGTAAAAAACTGGCACTGAGTGGTCCTTTTATTGTAGAAAATGGTGCTGCTATTTTTATTAATAAAGATTTTCTACCAGAGAAGCCGAAAGGTTCAGTTTGGCAAGATGGTTTTTGGGTCAAATCATTTAGTTCAAAACGAAGTTATTGGTTAGGGATCATCAAAAAAGTCTCATCTGAGCATGGTCATCTTTTTGAATCATTTACGAATATGTCAATTGAACGAATCGTAGAGTTAACCGGACTTACGAAAGAAGATGCCTTGCTCTCATCACAACGCCAATTTGGCGAACCTTTGTTGTGGAAAGGAAGTGACGAGCAATTGCGAAGCTTTATTATCAATTTACGTCGTTTAGGGGTCCATCCCGTCAGCGGTGGCAGATTTTTACATATTGGTGGTAATTGCAATAAAGGTCTCGCCCTAACTTGGTTGCTGAAGGAATATCAGCGTCAACATAAGGGAGTAACGATAAGCACCATTGCTTTGGGTGATGGAAAAAACGACGTTTCAATGTTGGAAGTTGCAGATACGGCGATACGGATAGCTTCTCCCGTGCATGAGCCGCCCAAGTTAGAAAGAAAACTAAAATTATATACTAGCAATAAAATGGGTCCAAAAGGTTGGACCGAAATACTTGATCAGCTCATTCCTGAATCGGTATTTTTGAGTCCAACCCAGCAACCTAATAAAACAATTTAAGGAGCTACATGTGGCTGATTTTTATCAAAATGGTATAGTAACTACGTTACACAACTTAGAAGATCGTTCAATTGAAGATCTAGAGGCTGAGTTAAGTGAGTTCTCTAAGAAACGCCCATTAGGCCTAATTCTTCCTTCATTATTTTCTGAGTTAGAGGGAACCGCACTTCCAGCCACCATAGAACACATCAAAAAGGTGCCATACCTTTCTGAAATAGTAATTGGGCTTGATCGTGCTAACTTAGATGAATACAAACATGCGCTCACGTTTTTCTCGACACTGCCTCAACATCATCGAATCTTGTGGAATGATGGCCCACGACTAAAGGCACTCGATGCAGAATTACAACAACTCGGTTTGGCGCCAAAAGAGTTAGGAAAAGGTAGAAATGTTTGGTATTGCATGGGCTATATACTAGCATCAGGCAAAGTTGAAAGTGTTGCATTGCACGATTGCGATATTTTAACATATGAACGCTCTTTACTCGCAAGACTTATTTATCCAGTAGCAAATCCGCAATTCAACTATGAGTTTTGCAAAGGGTTTTACGCACGAGTTGCCAACGGTAAAATAAACGGTCGTGTTTCACGATTATTAGTGACTCCCCTGTTGCGAGCTCTAAAAATGACCTTAGGTCCAAATGACTATCTCGACTTTATGGACAGCTTTCGCTACCCGTTAGCAGGTGAGTTTTCTTTTAGAAGAGATGTTCTTAATGATATTAGAATTCCAAGCGACTGGGGCTTAGAAATTGGTGTTTTATCCGAAATGCATAGAAATTATTCACATA
>JBLIKA010000062.1:0-20047 GCA_047637355.1 Glaciecola sp.
TATTTTGTAAACTCGCAATATCTTCTCTAAGAGTAATACTAGCGCCGAACACAGGTAGATCTGACAATATAATCTCGGTGTTTTCGTCAGCAACCAATGATAAAATTTTGCCTTCTGACGGTTGTTCTAAGTTGTCATTAGCTTCTGAGTGGGGCATAGTTTCTCTCTCTTATACACCTGTGATTATACTTCTAGGTATAAGTAGCCTGCTTTGCAACAATGCACCTTAGTTTTGAATAAATGAAAAGGTGCTGTTTGTATCGTAAGTTAGATTAAATTTTAGGTTAAATACTCATCTTTGCTGATGATGCAGATCAAGTAATGTGTACAGAAAATAAAAAAACGAAAATTTTGGGAGTGGTGATAGGATGAGTTTGACCAAGTGCATAAGTAGTGTCTTCTTTTTAGCTTTGCTATGTTTAATGCAAGTAGTTCAGGCAGACGAGAAGGAAGACTTTCTGCAGGCGAAGCAAGCAATGTCTGGTTTTGTGGAAATTTTATATTCTAATAGTGACGACAAAGTTTACTTGGCATTGGATGTTGGACAGCTTAACCAGCAAATGCTATTTCAAAGTAGCTTACCGCAGGGGGTCGGTTCAAACGATATTGGACTAGACAGAGGTCAGTTAGGAGACACACGTCTTGTAGAGTTTCAACGCTTTGGCAATAAAATATTATTGAAGCAACTTAATACTGATTATCGTGCGAGTTCAAACAATGTTGCTGAGCGTAAAAGTATTGATGAAGCTTTTGCGGATTCAGTCATTGCTGGATTTGAAGTCGCACATGAAAGTGGCGGTAAAATCTACATTGACTATACGGCATTTTTATTATCTGACGTGCACGGTATTGCAGAGCAATTAAGTCAAACAGCGCAGGGCAGTTACTCAATAGATAGCAGTCGATCTGGGATTTACTTACCAAAAACCAAAGTATTTGAGGGTAATACAGAACTGGAAGCATTAGTGACCTTTACAGGCACACCCAAAGGTCAATATATTCGACAGGTAACGCCCGATGCGAAGAGCGTGTCTGTGCACTTGCATCATTCATTTTTTGCCTTGCCTGATGAGGGTTATAAAACCCGTATCTTTCATCCGTATTCAGGCTTTTGGAAACACAGTTTCTATGACTATTCAGCGCCATTGGATGCTGAAATAGAGCAGAAATTTATTCCGCGCCATCGTTTATCAAAAGTGAACCCTAATGCTGATATAAGTGAGGCAGTAGAGCCTATCATTTATTATTTAGACCCGGGGATCCCAGAGCCAGTAATGACCGCTTTGAGAGAGGGGGCATTGTGGTGGGATCAAGCATTTATTGCAGCGGGTTATAAAAATGCATTTCAAGTGAAAGTACTCCCAGAAGGTGCTGATCCAATGGACGCTCGCTATAATGTTATCCAATGGGTGCACCGAGCAACAAGAGGTTGGTCTTACGGCAGTTCGGTAATTGATCCACGCACAGGGGAAATCATTAAGGGACATGTCACTTTAGGTTCGTTGCGTGTAAGACAAGATTTTTTGATTGCACTTGGTATGACGAGTCCTTTTGAGAATGAAAGTTCAGGCAAAGCCAATACAGATGCCCAGTTAGAGATGGCATTAGACCGTATTAGGCAGTTATCGGCACACGAAGTTGGGCATACTTTAGGGATTGCACATAACTTTGCAGCAAGTGAAAATGATCGTGCATCGGTAATGGATTACCCACACCCACTTATTAGTTTGAAAAACGGTGAAATCTCACTCGAAAATGCTTATGCCAAAGATATTGGTGATTGGGATAAGTATGTCATTGCCTATGGATATCAGGATTTTGCTGATGCTAATGAAAATAAGGCATTAAGCGCATTGATTACTCAGGCAAGAAAAACAGGCTTTCTATATAAATCAGACCCCGATTCTAGAATTGCAAAAAGAGCCTCAAGTGACGGACATTTATGGGATAACGGTAAGAGCCCAACTGATGAATTTGCGAGGATGAGTGAGGTGAGAAAATTTGCACTAACTCGATTCGGTGTTAATTCACTGCCAGTCGGTGCCGACTTATCTTCGCTTGAGGAGCGTCTTGTGCCGATATATTATTCGCATCGATATCAATTGGATGCGTTGGTAAAACAAGTGTCTGGCGTTATCTACGAATATGAGCAAAAAGAGTTAAATGAGCCACTTAAAGGCACTTCATTTGTAAGTGGGGTAACGCAACTCAAAGCAGCCGAGATGATAGTTAATGCAGCGTCAGCTAATTATCTCGCTATACAACCAGCGTTAGCTAAACTGATAAATCCTAAAGTTTATGGCAGTAGCCGAAACAGAGAAAGCACGAATGGCAGGATGGGTATCGTGTTTGATCCAATAAGTGCAGCAGAGGCTGCGTCAGGTTATGCAGTTACTAATCTACTTGAGCCAATAAGATTAAATAGATTAGCTTATCAACACTCTCTTGATTCTAGCATTCCAAGTGTTCAGAAAGTGGTTAGTTTGGTATTTGATAACTTGGTAAAAACGCGTTCTGATGATGTATTAGAGAAACGTATCAAGCACGTAGCGCTGACTATTTTCTTTGATGTATTGAAAGCAGATGAATTGTCTCCTGAAGTTAAGGTAGCGATGCAAAGCGAACTGTTAAGTTATCAGAGTTGGTTAGCGAAGAAAGGCAGAAGTGCTCAAGAAAAGGTGTTACTTAAATACATTGCGCATTATTGGACGTCGAACGAATGGTTGGGCAGTTTTGCGGTGAAGCAATTGCCACCAGGTTCTCCCATTTAGTCATATTGACAGCTTAAATAACTCGGCTATAGCGCATATTATGCGACGGCTTAGTTTGGTATTGATCAAAGCTCATACAGATATTGCGAACTAAAAGAAGGCCACGGTTTGTAATTCTGATATGAGTTTTATTTATTGAAATTATCTCATCAAGTTTAAAACTACTTAAATCTGCAATGGATTGTGCAAAATACTCATCAAAATCAATTGAAAACACACTATGATTTTATAAATTGCCGGTGAATTTTTTATTGTCGCTTTGCTGGAATTTTACAGCGTAAAGATAAGGGTATTGATGGTTGAAAAACTAATTATCCCAACCATCGCTGATGGGACAAATTCGACTAAAGGTGGGTCTAAAATAGTTGTTCGAGTTTCAAACATTAATTCCCAGTCTCAAAATTTAATATGTTCGCACCGGGACATATATAAACAAGGCAATTCTGATATTTAATTGTATATACTTTATACTTAAGAAACACATAATAAAAAAATGAAAGGTGTAACTTTGTGATTTTAAATAAATTAATAAAAATATCAGCCTTATTGATACTGCTGCCTATGTTCTCAGGATGTACTGAAAACACAGATAGTACTGATAATAGCGCCAGCAATGACAACGGTGAGAAATCTAATAACTTAGAGTTCAATTCTGATAGAGACAGGTTGAACATATATCATCCAGTTGATTTAACAGCAGATTTGAGTGCGCTTTCGAGTAATCAAAAAGAGATGCTCTTATTATTGATTGAGGCTTCAAAAATCATGGATGACCTGTTCTGGAAGCAGTCATTTAGTGATGATAAGGCTACTTTTCTGAGCCGAATAAACGATCCTGCTGTTCGTAAGTTTGCTGAGATTAATTATGGTGGTTGGGATAGGTTGGCTAATGACAATCCTTTTCTGACAAATGTTGCAAAAAAGCGGTTGGGTGCAGAGTTCTATCCTGTCGACATGACAAAAGAAGAGTACGAAAATAATAAATTTAGCAGTAATCCTTTATATTCAATTGTTGTTCGCAGCAAAGATGGGGAATTGGCGACAGTCCCATACTCGGAAATTTATTTTGATGAGTTAACAAGAGCCTCAACATTATTAAAAAAGGCCTCCAAGCTGGCAGATAATAGTGAGTTTGCGAGTTATTTAAATTTACGAGCTGAAGCCTTAGTTTCTGATAATTATCAGCCCTCAGATTTTGCTTGGATGGATATGAAAACAAATCCGATTGATATTGTGATCGGAGCCATTGAAACATATGAAGACCAGTTATTCGGCTACAGAGCTTCTTTTGAGTCATATGTATTAATAAAAGATCTAGCTTGGAGTCAGAAGTTAGCCAAGTTCGCGGACTATTTGCCAGAGTTACAAAAAGGCTTGCCTGTCTCCGAAAAATTTAAGCCCGAACTATCAGGTACTGCCGCAGATATTAATGCTTATGACGTTATCTATTATGCTGGACACTCAAACGCTGGAAGTAAAACAATTGCTATAAATTTACCGAATGATGAAGAGGTTCAATTAACGAAAGGCACAAGACGCTTACAATTGAAAAACGCAATGAAAGCGAAATTTGATCACATATTAATCCCAATTTCAAAAGAGTTGATAGCTCCTGAAGACTTAAGTAACGTGACTTTTGATGCCTTTTTTACTAACGTCATGTTCCATGAAATCGCACATGGATTGGGCATAAAGTCTGTAATTGATAGTGACCAAACTGTCAGTAATGCACTAAAAGAATATGCTTCAGCACTTGAAGAAGGCAAGGCTGATATTCTTGGGCTTTACATGGTGACACAATTATTTAATAAAGGAGTATTGGATGAGGGGCAGCTAAAAGACTATTACACCACTTTTTTAGCAGGAATTTTCCGCTCAGTTCGTTTTGGAGCCTCAAGCGCTCATGGTAAGGCGAATATGATTCGATTTAATTATTTTGCAGAAAAAGATGCTTTCAATCGAGATGATAATGGTAAGTATAGTGTCGATATGGAGAAAATGAATAGCGCCATGTCCTCGTTATCAACACTTATACTAACATTACAAGGTAATGGTGATTATGAGGGGGTAGGCAAATTATTCTCTGAAAGCGGCCTTATAAAACAACAATTAGCTGATGACTTAAATAGATTAACCGAAGCTAAAATTCCAGTTGATATAACCTTTAATCAGGGTAAAACGGTATTAGGCCTTTAGTTAAAAATACCGCGTAATAGAATTTAAGTTTTACGCTAGGTGAATAATGTATTTCTTTGTACTGCAAATTTGAATCGGTCAAGGACAACTGAAGAATATTTTCGTCAGTCTGTCCCCCAACACGCCTATCGACCTGTGGGGCTAAATAATCAACAGAACGCAATTTTATCTCGCGAGGATTAATTTCAAACTGGCTTCATATTCTGCAGTAAATCGGAAGTTATCTTCTAAGTCCGCCATGAGTCTTACTAACTAGGGTCTGTCTACGATCCTAGGTGTTCTCAGGGCCAAATGAAATTGAGTGACTTTAAAGTCACTAAACTGTTCACCACGATGCGTAATTCCTTTAAACAGATAGTCAAAATAGTCGAGACTGGCCATGTCATCAGTTAGATTATTAATTGGTGTGGGTGAGATTATAAGCCAATACTATTAGTGTAAAATTGATCTCTAACAGGTTTCCATACAATCTATGAATAACCCTATATCACAATAATCAATTACCCTTATGCGAGCAAAGCACCTAACCTTTTGTTTACACTTAAAAGGAACAATATATGGCTCAATTATATCTCGTACGACACGGTCAAGCGTCTTTTGGCGCGGCAGACTATGACAAGTTGAGTGACATAGGACATAAGCAGTCGTTGTTATTAGGGCAATATTTTGCGCAGCGCGACATAGCGTTTGATAGTGTTGTAACCGGTGATATGCGCAGGCACAAAGAAACTGCTGCAGGTATTCAAAAAGGTGGTGAAAGTGATATACCTACTTTTATTGACGCGGGTTGGAATGAATTTGATTTTAATGCAGTCGTAAGCGCTTATTTAGCCGTTAATCCTTTAATGCGCCCGGCAGAGGACGCACCAAGAGCTGAGTTTTATCGCTTATTAAAGAATGCGATGTTTGCTTGGTCTAAAAAAGAAATTGGTAACGGCCTGCCGGAATCATGGGATGAGTTTACAGGAAGAGTAGCAGGGGCTGTAGAGCGTATTTGTGCATCCGATGCTAAGAATGTGCTCGTGGCAAGTTCTGGTGGCGCAATTGCGATAACGATGATGAATATGTTGGGATTAACAGTGGATAAAACCGTTAATTTTAATTTGCAAATTAAGAACACGAGTATCAATCACTTTTTCTTTAATCGTGATGGTATTCAACTAAGCAGTTTTAATAATGTGGGGCATTTAGATTTGCCTGAGCATAAATCATTAATTACATACAGTTAGTAAACTGAATAACCAGCTTAAGCATGGGGCGACTATGAACTTTGATTACACTGAAAAAACGCAAAATTTGATCAATAAACTGCAGGCTTTTATGGATGAAAATATCTATCCAAATGAAGCGATCTATCATGACTTGGTGCATCAATCTGAGAATCCATGGGTCACCCCTCAATTGATGCATGACCTGAAAGTAAAAGCAAAAGAAGCTGGTTTATGGAATTTGTTTTTACCAAGCGAATATCTGCCATATGGCGCAGGTTTAACTAATCTTGAATATGCACCGCTTTGCGAATTGATGGGCCGCGTATTGTGGAGCTCAGAAGTATTCAACTGCAGTGCTCCTGACACAGGCAACATGGAAGTATTGGCAAAGTATGGTAATTCAGAGCAGCAAAAAAAGTGGCTTGAACCTTTGCTTAATGGTGAACTACGTTCAGCATTTGCAATGACCGAACCAGCAGTGGCCTCTTCTGATGCAACAAATATTGAAACCTCGATTCAGCGTGATGGTGAGGAATATGTTATTAATGGCCGCAAATGGTACACCAGTGGTGCAATGAACGAAAACTGTAAGATAATGGTAGTGATGGGTAAAACCGATACATCAGCTGCCAGACACGAACAGCAGTCGCAAATTCTAGTACCTTTAGATACTGCAGGTGTGACTATTGTTCGTCCTATGTCAGCTATGGGCTATCTTGATCAGCCTGTTGGTCATGCAGAAATTCTTTTCGAAAACGTGCGGGTCCCAGCAAGCAGCTTGTTAGTGGGTGAAGGTAAAGGTTTTGAAATTGCTCAAGGTCGTTTAGGTCCTGGTCGAATTCATCATTGCATGCGCTTAATTGGTTGTGCTCAAAGAGCATTAGATGAGGCGTGTGCTCGTGTTGAAGAACGCATCGCTTTTGGTCAGCCGTTGAGTAAACAACAATCTGTGCGCGAAAGTTTAGCGCAGATGTATTGCAAAATTGAACAGGCTAGATTACTTACTTTAAAAGCAGCAGACCATATGGATAAGTATGGTAATAAAGTAGCGAAAAATATTATTGCCGCAATTAAAATTGTAGCCCCTAAAATGGCCTGCGAAGTTATTGATGAAGCAATTCAAATTCACGGTGCAGAAGGGACATCTCAAGACACAACGTTGAGTGAAAAACTAGCCTATGCGCGAACAATTCGATTGGCTGATGGCCCGGATCAAGTGCACATGATGCAATTGGGGCGGAATTTAGTTCAACAAATGTCAGCTAAAAGTCAGTAAATAAAATTGATGAGCTTTAAAATCACACCAAACCTAACGACACTTCAAGCATATTGCGATAGCAATGTGCCTGAGGTGGGTAAGTTATTAACCCTCGAAAAATTCAGTGGTGGTCAATCTAATCCAAGTTTTAAACTGACAACAACAACCGGTGAATTCGTATTACGCCGACAACCACTGGGGCGTTTGCTAAAATCAGCTCATGCTGTGGACCGCGAGTATAAAGTTATTTCTGCTTTGCAAGAAAGCAATGTCCCTGTGCCAAAAGCCATACACCTTTGTACCGATAGCGAGATTATTGGAAGCCAATTTTTTATCATGAGCTTTGTGTCTGGCGATATATTTTGGAATGCCGCATTAGCGACATTGGATGAACGTCCCTGTTTTGGAGAGTCACCTAATTCAAAACGTGCAAAGATATACGATCAAATGAATTTAGCGTTGGTGAGTTTACACAGTCTTAACCCAGAAGATGTTGGGCTAGCCGACTTTGGTCGTCCGGGTAACTATTTTGCTCGTCAGTTAGATCGATGGACAAAACAATATATTGCCGCCAAGACAGAAGAAAATCATAACGCAGAATTTCTCATTAAATGGTTAGGTGAAAATTTACCGGATGATGATGGTTTAATCTCGATTGTGCATGGAGATTTTCGTTTGGACAACATGATATTTTCCCATGATAGCCAAGACCTATGTGCGATACTTGATTGGGAATTATCAACCCTTGGTCATCCTTATGCGGACTTAGCCTATCAGTGCATGCAATTAAGGTTACCCGCAAATATGGGTAATGTACCTGGCTTGGGTGGCGTATACAGAGAAGAGTTGGGTATACCGAGTGAGGAGGAATATGTTGCACTTTATTGCAAACGCGCCGGTATCGATAAGATAGACAATTGGCAGTTCTATATTGCATTTAGCTTTTTTCGACTACTCTCAATAGTCCAAGGCGTGGTAAAGCGCGGTAAAGATGGTAATGCGTCAAATCCAAAAGCATTAGAACTAGAGCAATTATTAACACCATTATCAAATCTCGCAGTGCGAGCTATAAAGGAAGACTATTAACATGAAAGCGATTGTTTGCAATGAATTTGCGCCTGTTTCACAACTAAAACTACAAGAGATGCCTGACCCTAAAGCATCTAAAGGTAAGGTTGTAGTTGATGTTGCTGCAGCGGGTGTTAATTTTCCCGACAGCTTGTTAGTGCAAGGTCTGTACCAGATGAAACCTGATTTACCTTTTATCCCGGGGAGTGAAGTTGCCGGTATTATATCAGAAATAGGTGATGGTGTACCTCATTTGAAAGTGGGTCAAAAGGTCATTGGTTTATGCATGTTAGGTGGTTATGCTGAAAAAGTTGAGTTGCCTGCCTCTCATGTTATTCCTTTACCTGATGGAATTCCCTTGGATGAGGCATCTGCCTTAGTTACAGCCCATGCAACTGCACATCACGCGTTAAAGCAAAGAGCCAATTTAACCAGTTCTGATACCCTATTAGTGACTGGTGCCGCAGGTGGAACTGGCTTAGCAGCAGTTCAAATTGGGAAGTTAATGGGTGCTAAAGTTATTGCTGTTTGTTCAACTGACGAAAAGTGTCAAGTGGCGAAAGACAATGGTGCTGATATTTGTATTAACTATACAGGCATAGATTTAAAAGCGGCTATCAAAGAACATACTAAGGGCAAGGGTGTCGACGTCGTTTATGAATGCGTTGGTGGCGACATGTTTCATATATGCTCCCGGAGCATGGCATGGAATGGCAGACTGCTGGTCATTGGTTTTGCTGGTGGTGAAATACCTAAATTTCCAGTTAATCTTTCGTTAGTTAAAGGATTTTCAGTTGTGGGCGTATTCTGGGGATCATTTACTCAACATCAACCGCAAGACTTTAAGGCTAATATGAAAGAATTGTTAACATGGTATGTTCAAGGTAAAATTAAAGTTATTGTAGATGAGCGATTTGCATTATCTGATTCTGTGGATGCAATTAGTAAAGTAACGGACAGAAAAGTTAAAGGAAAAGTGGTCATTACCCCTTAGCTTTTGCTACTTGGGCTTCTTTTCCCCCGGATAATAAAAGTAAGAATAAAAAAGGCGACTCTGGTGAGTCGCCTTAGGTGACGGAGTAACCTCCACCTACCATGTTGAAATAGTTTTCAAAATGGGAACTGAAAAACGTATTAGATACGATCTCGAAGAGCTATAGCGATTGGATTGTCGGATAAACCTTGTTCAGCTATCCATGCTTGTAACGTTTTACCATCCTCTTCTGGCGCTTCTAAATCTTTCCTAGGCATTTTCTTTACTAATAACGTTCCTGCTTCAACTGAGTTGTTTAGCACAGCCGCACGGATCATACTATTACCGTTGCATTTTATGCCAGTGTAGTAGTCCTTGAGCTGCATTCTGAAGTTTGAACGGACCCCTTTAATTTTTCTACGCAATTCGCTTTTGTCGTCTGCAACAACAATATTGCAGATGTTGGCCAATGCAGTTTCGATTTCAGTTGCTTGGGATGTAAATGACCCTAAAGCAAATGGAATAGCAACTGCAAGAGCGTATAATTTCGTTTTCAACATGATTTTTACACCGTTTAATAATTGGGGTTGAAAAGAATATACGCATTAAAAACGAGGTATTCAGTCAGTAGTCGATACTAAAGTATTTTATTTCATACTTTTTATTTTGGCGTTTTACAAAAAAAACTAACAATAACAGGTTGTTAGCTTTTTTTTAAAACATAGACATTAGTCTAGTATTTATGTCGGCTAATGCTATTATCGGCTACCAAGCCGTTACTCCTCCATCAATAGCGATAGTTTGTCCATTCATATACGTATTGCCAGGTGACAATATTAATAGCATCACGTTAACCATTTCCTGCGGATCACCTAAGCGCTTCATGGGTGAACCTTTGGCTAACATAGCTCGGGCTTCCTTGGTATTAAGTCCGTCAACGTCCATAATATTGGTTGGGCTGAAGAAAGGGCATATTGCATTAACTTGGACATTGTAGCGAGCATATTCAACGGCGGCTGTTTTGGTTAAGCCTGTCACAGCGTGTTTAGCAGCAACATATGCGCCCGCTTTGGGTGCGCCACCTAATCCTGCCAAAGAACTTATATTCAGCACGTGTCCATGGCCTGCTAGCAGCATAGCGGGTATTTGATACTTCATACCAAAAGCAACTCCTTTTACGTTAACTGCAAATTGACTGTCAAAAATGGATTCTGTTAATTCATGTATTGGCACCATTTCATGGGCAATACCGGCATTGTTTACTGCAATGTTTAGACTTCCGAATTTGCTAATAGCAAGATCAACCAGTTTTTTTGAATTAGCTTCTACAGAAACATCCCCCATTAATGCGCATGCTTTATCAGGTGATGCTAGACTTTTTAGGGTGTCATCTAAGCCAACTTGATTGATGTCACTGAGCACTAAGTTGCACCCACGCTTGCTGAGTTCGATGGCAAGTCTTTTACCAAAACCATTTGCTGCGCCAGTAATAATTGCAGTTTTGTTCGTGAAATCTAATAAACTGTCCATTCTTCTTCCTTATTGTCGATAGATGTGTAGCTTGTTTATAAATCCATAGCATAGCTAATAGGTTAATAAAATAAGTATAATCTGTCGAAAATGAGCAAGCTATTTTAAATTTAAATAGATATCTATTTATCAAAGTGAAAACGTGCGCTCTCATCCCAAATAATTTTTTAAAAAGGGTAACCCAACGCTGATGTGCAGAGCGACTCGATTTCACCGCTGCACACAAACTCAATCAGCCAAACTTATTTTGCTATATAAAATCAATAAAGTGGGCTGACAGCTAGATTTACAATAGTCTTATATTATCAAGCTAATTTGGGAAAAGTTATGTCGAACGAATCTACCTCAGTAAGTCCAGTTACTTATATTCAGGAGCAACAACTCGCACTTATTGGATTAAACAGCGCGCCTGTAAACGCATTGTCAAAGGCGGTAAGAGTAGGCGTTATTGAGAGTATTAACAAAGCCTTGAGTGACGATCAAGTAAAAGCAATCGTACTACATTCGCATTTAGCATTATTTAGTGCTGGCGCGGACATCTCAGAATTTAGTGGCGGCGACTTGTCGCCTATGCTGCCTGAAGTTTTGGATGTTATAGAACAATCGACTAAACCTGTCATTGCTATTGTTGGAGGAAATGCATTTGGTGGTGGACTAGAACTTGCTTTAGCTTGTCACTACCGTGTAACACACGCTAAAAACAAAGTGGGTTTACCTGAAGTAAATCTTGGTATTTTACCCGGTGCGGGCGGAACACAAAGATTACCCAGATTAACGGATCCAAAAACGGCGCTAGATATGATTGTAACTGGCGCACCTACACCAGTCACTGCGCTTGGCAATGTATTCGACCTTATTGTGGACTCTGCAGACGAACTCCAAGCTGCTGCAATGAGCTTTGCGAATAGTATTGTTAAAAAGCAAATGCCAGTAAAAAGAGTATGTGATATTGAATTAACAATGACCAGCGATATCGACACTTTGTTTGAGCAATATAGCCAAGGTGTTGCTGCAAAATCAAAAGGTTTTTTTGCACCAGGTCACTGCGTATTGGCAGTTAAAGCTGCTTTTACACTTGATTTTAAAGCCGGTCTCACTCGCGAAGCAGAATTATTCATGGAATGTATGAAAACTCCACAAGCCAGAGCACAACAGCATTTCTTTTTTGCTGAAAGGGCGGCTTCGCATGTTCAAGGAATTTCAAAAGACGTTAAAGCGCGTGACATCAGGCAAGCTGCAGTGATTGGAGCAGGCACAATGGGTGGTGGTATTGCCATGAATTTTGCTAATGCGGGCATTCCGGTCGTGATGTTAGAATTAAAGCAAGAAGCTTTGGATAAAGGCTTAGCGCTGATTCGTCGCAATTATGAAAACTCAGCTAAAAAGGGCAAGTTAACGACTGCGCAAGTTGAGCAGCGTATGTCACTACTGTCTGGTACCACACGTTATGCTGATTTGTCTGATGCCGATTTAGTCATTGAAGCGGTATTTGAAAAAATGTCCGTGAAAAAGGAAGTATTTGGTATGTTGGACAAGGTTTGTAAACCGGGTGCCATATTAGCCTCAAATACTTCTACGCTTGATTTGAATGAAATTGCTTCTTCAATTTCTCGTCCACAAGATGTGATTGGTTTACATTTCTTTTCACCAGCAAATGTAATGAAGTTACTTGAAATTGTGCGTGGCGAAAAGACCAGTGATGACGTCATTAAAACAGCAATGAAATTAGCTAAAGCAATCCGCAAGGTTGGCGTTTTAGTGGGTGTTTGTTTTGGTTTCGTTGGTAATAGAATGATAGAGCCTTACGGCAGAGAAGCGGGTCGTCTTATGCTCGAAGGCGCGACACCTGAGCAAGTTGACAGAGTCATTGGTAAATTTGGACTCCCAATGGGCCCGTTCACTATGGGTGATATGGCAGGGCTAGATATTGGTTATTTTGTGCGTGAGTCGCGCAGAGAGTTTATAGCCCATGATCCAAGCTATTGTATCGTAGCTGATAAGTTGGTTGCGCAAGACCGTGTTGGATTAAAAGCCGGTAAGGGTGTGTATTTATACGAGCAAGGAAGCCGTCAACCAATACCTGATCCTGAAGTAATTGAAATTGCGAAGCAAGAAGCGAAGCGTTTAGGTATTGCACAGCGTGAAATTTCAGACCAGGAAATTTTAGAGCGTTGTATTTACCCGCTGATTAATGAAGGAGCAGACATTCTCAAAGAGGGTATTGCTGCTAAATCCAGTGATATCGATGTTATTTATGTTTACGGTTATGGATTTCCGGTATTTAGAGGCGGTCCAATGCAATTTGCCGATGAGATTGGTTTGAGCCAAGTACGTGATCGCCTGAATTATTATAAAGAAACACTCGGTGAATATGGGCAACATTGGTTTACCCCTTCAACACTATTAAACGAACTCGCAGATGCTGGCAAAACATTTAGGTCAGTAAAATAAGCTAAGTTAAGTTAAGTAAAATATTATTGATAACTGACATGAGCAGTTGTTTAAGATAGATAAAGGAAATTATGCAGAATTTTAAAGCACCACAAAGAGATACTTTATTCGTAACCAATGAACTACTTGGTTTTGAAGCGCACTATCAGCGTTTAGGCTTCGAAGATGCTACGGATGACCTAGTTCGTGCTATTTACGCTGAAGCAGCTAAATTTGCAGAAAACGTGTTAGCACCCATAAATGCATCGGGTGATGAGGAAGGTTGCCAATTCAATGATGGTGTTGTGACCACACCAACCGGTTTTAAAGAAGCATATAAGCAGTATGTAGCCGGTGGTTGGCCATCAATGTCACATCCTGTGGAGTATGGTGGTCAAGGCCTTCCATATTCCCTTGCTACCTCAATGGCTGAATGGTTTTCTGGTGCTAACCACAGTTGGGCAATGTACCCCGGCCTGAGTCAAGGCTGTATGGAAACACTTAAAGCTCATGGTACTGAAGAGCAGAAGAAAATTTATCTTGAAAAATTAATAGAGGGAAGCTGGACAGGTACTATGTGTTTGACTGAATCACACTGTGGTTCGGACTTAGGCATGCTTAAATGTAAAGCTGAACCTGCAGAAGACGGTACTTATAAGCTTACTGGAACGAAAATCTTCATTTCAGCTGGCGAGCATGACATGTCAGACAATATTGTACATATAGTGTTAGCTAGATTGCCTGATGCGCCAGCCGGAACGAGAGGCATTTCATTATTCATCGTGCCTAAGTTCAATGTAGATGCTAGCGGAAATATCACTGACCGCAACGCCGTTAAATGTGGTTCTATTGAGCACAAAATGGGTATTAAAGGCAGTGCAACTTGCGTTATTAACTTTGACGCAGCAAACGCTATTTTGATTGGTGAACCTAACCGTGGCTTAAACTGCATGTTCGTATTCATGAACATGGCAAGAATAGGCACTGGTGTTGAAGGTTTGTCTGCAACTGAAGCTGCATTCCAAGGTGCGTTAGCTTACGCGAAAGACAGAACGCAGTTTCGTTCAATGTCAGGTGTGAAAAATCCAGATGGCCCTGCTGACCCAATCATCGTGCACCCCGATGTTCGTCGTATGTTACTAACGCAAAAAGCATTGCGTGAAGGTAACAGAGCACTTGCGATTTATTGTATGCAACTTGTTGACGTAACGCAGCATGATCAATCGCCAGAAGAAAAGAAAATTGCCGAATCTAAACTGGCATTATTAACGCCTATCGTTAAGGCGTTTTTAACTGAAACAGCGCAAGAAACAACAAGCTATGGGATGCAAGTATATGGCGGCCATGGCTACATAAAAGAGTGGGGCATGGAGCAACTGGCTCGTGATACTCGAATTTGTACAATGTATGAAGGTACAACGGGTATTCAAGCTATTGATTTATTAGCACGTAAAATTATGGGTTCAAAAGGTGAGCTTTTGAAAGTGTTTACTAGTGAAATTAAGAGCTATTGCGCGACCATTCGTGATAAAAAACAATTTAATCATTGGTCAAATGCGATTGAATCTCATGTTGATGAATGGCTTCAAATGACGGATGACATTGGTATGTCAGCGGCGAATAATCCTGACGAATTAGGTGCAGCCTCTGTTGACTACCTAATGTATTCTGGTTACGTAACGGTTGGGTATTTTTGGCTAAAAATGGCGGTTGTGGCACAACAAAAAATTGACGAGGGCACTTCTGATGTTGATTTCTATAATGCTAAGCTGCAAACCGCAACATTCTATTTCGATAGAATGTTAACGCGAACTAGATCGCTAGTTTCTGCGATTAACTCAGGTTCAGAAAACCTAATGCAAATGGATGCCGAGCATTTTTATCAAGGCTAAGCAATTTTGTGGAATGAGATAATAGAAAAGACGAACACGCTAAGTGCTCGTCTTTTTTTTAACTGCGTAAACCCCAGGTAAATTTAAAGGAGACTTAATGATCAGAGAATATGAACTAGTATTACCATCGACAACTATTCAATACCTTAGCGCTAACATTGAAGAAATAACCGTTAAGCCTGTTCTATTATTCTTTCATGGCTTTCCCGAATGCAGTTTCGCTTGGGAAAAGTATCTACACGGCATGTCTACTGAGTATTGTGTTATTGCACCTGACTTACCTGGTTATAGATTCTCTAATGGTTTCAAAAGCACCGATGAATATAATATTGAAAACCTCATTACGTCGATGGTTGCCTTCGTTAGTCAACTGTTGATTGATTCTTCCCAACGAAAAGTCCATCTTGTTGCACATGACTGGGGAGGGGCAATCGCGTGGCCGCTGGCTGCTTTTCACGAGTCATTATTGCATAGCTTGACAATTATCAACGCAGCCCATCCGAGTGCTTTTACTCGTGAGATGAGAGATAACCCCGTTCAACAGGAGAAGAGTGAATATATTGCAGGTTTTATGCAGTCTGATGCCGGAATAAAAATGCAAAAGAATGATTTCTGTATGTTTAAAAAGCTGTTTGGGCATCAATTTTTTACAGCTGAAAACGAAAACGCCTGCGTTGTTGCTGCCAATTCAAATGATAAAGCATCCAAAAGTCATCAAAAAGAGAGTTCATTGTTCTCTTCGCGCCAACTAACGGAGTACATAAGTCAGTGGAATGATGCAAAATCGCTTGATAATATGCTGAATTACTATCGAAAGATGCCACAAATTAAAACCAAAGGTTATGTTAGCCAACAAGGTCCGTTAAAAATACCTAATATTCGAATTAACCTACCTACGTTGGTTCTTTGGGGTGAGGATGATTCTGCATTTGTTATTGATAATTTAATTGGGCTGGATGAATGGGTGCTCAATTTGCAAATCCATAAAATACCGGGAGCAACACATTGGGTGCATCATCAACAACCAGAATACATTATGGCTATGTTAAGCAAATTTTTAATCAACTTAACGAATGATTCTGATTACTCGAATTAATATACACAGAAAAAAACGAGCTTAATCAGCTCGTTTTTTAAATAAGACGCAATATTAATGATCGTATGTTTTGGCGACTTCCATGATTTGTTCTCGTAACCAAATATGTGCAAGGTCATGATCGGCGCTTACATGCCAATATAAGTAATACTCCACTGGTGGAATGTCAAATGGCATTTCATATATCGCTAGATCATAATGTTTTGCTAAGTGGTAGGGGAGACAAGCAATCAAATCGGTTTTAACAATGGTACTTGGCACCGTTAAAAAGTGCTGACCACGCATCACTTCTTTGCGCTTCTTACCCATCTTATCCAGCTCAATATCTATCGGACCAGCCCCTTTTTTACGATGGGATACATTAATGTGTCCTAACTTTAAGAAAGTATCTAAGTCCAAACCATTCTTCAGCAAAGGATGATTTTTTCTCGCTAGAACAACAAATCTATCTGACGCAATTTTTTGTTTAAGCAAATGTGGATCAGTGAAAGTAGATGCGTCGGCAAAAAAATCTAAACTACCACTTGCCATTGATGACACCACGTTGGCTCTTGCAATCTCATAATTGTTTAGGGTGATGTTAGGTGCGCGATTCTGTAAAAGAGCCATAAGTCGCGGCATAATACTTACTTCTAATAAGTCACGGCTCGCAAAGTTGAATGCTTTATGAGCTGTAGAAGGCTCAAAGGTGTGTGAATCTTGCACACTTTTACGCAATAGACCCAGTGCCTCGCGCGCAGGCCCTATAATATTCTGTGCAACCGGCGTAGGAGTCATACTGTGGCCTGTTCGCACAAACAACGGATCATTTAACATTTCTCGGAGTCGAGCGAGGGAATTACTTACCGCCGGCTGGGTAATGCACAACACGTCGGCAGCCTTGGTTAAGCTGCCAGCAGTGTAGATGGCATCAAAAACACCAAACAGGTTGAGATCGATACGATTCAAATTCATCTTATAATTATTCCCTATAGTGCGACATTTTTATTTTCTATTCGACAAAGCGGATTAAATCCAGCATTACTGTCTGCTTATATATTAATATAATTGATAGTATAAATCGAATTCAATACGAATTAGTAATATAAAAGGATTAAAATGACATTCTCAAAATTAAATGTTGGTGACAACTTACCCGAAACTGCTTGGTTTAAAATTACGCAACAAAAAATAAATGAGTTTGCAGTAGCTACAGGGGACCATCAATGGATCCATATTGACCAAGAACGCTGTGCAAAAGAAAGTCCATTTAAGACCACTATTGCACATGGGTTCTTATCAGCTTCGTTGATGCCAATGATGTTTGAACAAGTCATTACTGTCGACCCAACAAGCAGCACCATGCTTAACTATGGCATTGATAGTTTACGATTTCTGGAGCCTGTTAGAGTTGATGATTACATTAAATATCAGTTTACGGTTGCAGACATTGAACAAAAGGCGACAGGAAGGTTGTTCAAAGTTGCCGCACAAGTCGATATAAAAGACAGAAATAAACCTGCATTAGTAGGTACATTTCTTACCTTATTGATAGGTAAGTAAAATATCTTTATTGTCTTTATTGTATACAGAAGTTTACGATCTGGTCAGACCATATGAAATTTAAATCATAACATATAAATAACAATTCATTTACAAACTGCAACGCTACTCTTATTATCAATCTACTACAGTCAAACCTTCGGCTGTATTCAATAAAAATTGATAACGCATATCCGTTAATCTGGGCAAAGATCCAGTGTGGCGGAATTTTGGGGACACATATGAAATTTACCGCCAAAAAGTCAGCAATTGCTGCCTTCGTTGCATCACAGTTACTTGCTTATCCATCAATTGTGCTTGCGCAAGAAGTTGAAGAAGATCAATCGAAAAATGTTGAAAAGATTTTGGTTACAGGGAGTTTCGTTCGACGTAGCGAAAATTTTGAATCTCCTTCGCCCTTAGCTGTTTTGGATAGTGCTGAAATTGACGCGATAGGTGCTAAGAGCATCGCTGATATTACACAAACACTCACTATTAACACGGGCGCGGAAAATACACCTGATGCCTTTACGCAAAATGCGACAGCAGGCACATCAAATATTAATTTACGTGGTTTAGGTGTCTCCTCAACGCTGATATTATTGAATAATAAACGCCAAGTGGTAAATGCTCAGTCGAATAATGACGGGGTGAATTTTGTTGATACAAGTTCACTTGTTCCTATGATAGCGATTAATCGCGTGGAAATCGTGAAAGATGGTGCATCAGCACTTTATGGTTCCGACGCGGTAGCCGGTGTTGTTAACTTTATAACAAAGAAAAATTATCAAGGTGCATCGGTGAATCTTGATTATCAAGACGGTGCTCACGGTAACAATAAAGAATATGTACTTCAGGGCTTGTGGGGCGCAGTGGGTGATAATAGTAGCTTAATGACAGCTATTAGTTATACCAATCGTTCACCGTTGTTTACTGGGGATCGTCGTTTGAGTCGTCCTCAAGATGATACCAGCGCACTAGGTAATCCAGGTACATTCTTCGCTGGAGCGACTCCTCTTATTGACCCAGGTTGCGCAACGTTTGGTGGTACACCACAAGTAATAGTTGCGGGTGTAGGTCCTGGAGGCACAGATGTTGGCCTTTGCGGTTTCGATTTTGGCAACACATATTCATTTGTGCCAGACGAAAGTCGCTTAAACGCTTACACGCAAGCTACTTTTAATGTTTCTGATAAAGTAGAGTGGATAACGGATGTAGGTTACGCGCGAAACAGAGCGGAGCGAGGTGGTTCACCTAGTTTCCCAATATTGACGTTCCCTTCAGTACCAGCTGATCATCCTGATAATTTCTTAGGGTTTCCTGTTTCATTCTTTGGTCGTGAATTAGGTACAGGTTCTCCCGGTGATCCAGCTAATACTGAATCAGATACATTCCGTTTTAACACAATGCTGCAAGGTGAAATGGAGAATGGATTCTGGGAAGTAAGTTATACTAAAGCGGTAAATAATTTTTATTTTACAGTTAGAGATACGCTAGCGCAGGAGTTCCAAAACGCATTAAATGGATTTGGTGGTTTTGATTGTGACCCTGTTTCCGGAACAGCAGGCCAGGGTGGATGTGAATATTTCAATCCATTTTCATCGTCGTTTATAACGCCCAATTCGCAATCCGTTATTGACTCGTTTACCGGTAGACAAGAAATTGATTCTGAAGCTAACTTAGAAGTTGTAGAAGGATTGATTTCAGCTGATTGGTTCGAAATGGATGGCGGCGTTGTAGGTGTTGCTGTTGGCGCTCAATATCGTTACCAAGATTTGACCCAAGACTACGATGAGGCATCTAACCAAGATCGTTTCGCTTTCGTTATTGGTAATGCTGATGTGTTTGGTAAGCAGGATGTAGTTGCCTTATTTGGTGAAATAGCAATGCCAGTTACTGAAGATTTAGATATTCAGATAGCGCTTCGTTATGAAGACTACGGCGGCACAATAGGTGATACTGTTGATCCAAAGTTTGCGGTTTCATACAGAGCCACTGACGCATTATCTTTGCGCGGTTCAATTTCAACGTCGTTTAGAGCACCTTCAATCTTTCAGAAAGATGGTGGCGCAACAAGCTTGAATCAAGCGGTTGACCCATT
>JBLIKA010000063.1:0-19732 GCA_047637355.1 Glaciecola sp.
AAAAACGATTGCCGAAAGAACAGGAATTCATGACAAACGATCTGGCTGAACATTCATACCTAATTCATAGACTCGCTCCATTTGTAGAGAAGCCAGAGTTTTCGCGTCTATTAAATGAGGCAACCCAAGATTTCAGCAACGAACATCGTTTTTTGCTAAAAATGGAAATGAAACGGCTTTCAAAACCATGTATTCGCTCCATTGACTTAAGAACCCGTGTCAGTTCTCCTTGTGAATTAATCTCACACCAAGGAATTAAGCATTACTTGCATCCACCTGCTATCCACTTATTTGGAGAATTAGTAGAGCGCTACGGTATTTATACTTTTGGTGTGTATGAGTCTGTATCAAATTTGGCTGAGCATGAACTCAATGCTAATTTAGGCATAATGATGTCAACAGAGGACCAACAACCAGACAATAAGAAGTCAAATTCTGACAAATACATTGTTAACAGTGAACAATTGCTAAACTTTTCACACCGTTGCGAAGAACGTATGAATTACGTCGTGTTGATAGAAATATTTTTAGACAATAATCAAAGCCTATTTGCAGCGACCGTCGACATTAGCATTAGTGGCCTTAAGCTTAAACTCAAAAATACTGAAAAACTCGGCATAATAAAGGCATCTTCATCCATGAATATCGTCTTTCGCGGGTTTCAGTCTGATTCAGGCTTAACGAAAGATGCCATTGAGTATCGCGTCTTAGGCATTTCTGGTGAAGGCGAGAAAGCCCGAATTCATGTGCTTCGCGATTCAAGAAAGGGGCCTCAGCTTTTCAATAATTACGTGAAAAATCTGATAAAAAACTATAAACGCAAATATAAAGTCAATCTTGACAATGCGGTAGCAGCTTTAAGTGACAAGATCCATGAACAATCATTTGCTGGCACAACCCCATCGCTATCAGTATTCGTTGATACCCATGAACCGCAAACTCCTGTGGCCAAGTTTGCCTGTGTGAACGGAACGAACAAAGAGATCATGGATTACTGGTTAGATGAGGACGATGAGCAAAACATCGGTTTTTTGCTGAACCCAACAAGACTTCTTAGCATGATAACTAATTCAAGCTCAGATGCATGCCTGTGGACATATTCGTTTACTCACATAAAGGGCGGTAAGGTTTATTTCTATTCGGCTACAAGCGCCGAATTAGAGCTAGAGCCTGAATTGAAGTCGGTGTTTTTGAGTTATGCCTCGCGCAAAGCTAGTTGGCGGGTATATAAAATTACTTGCACAAACATCGATCCCAAGTCAGCTTACGTTCCCAGTGCTATGCCCTCCGGTATTAATCGTAAAATTGATCGATTAAATCGTCCACTAACGCCTCGACTTGAATCAAAACTTCAGAACATAAAGCAAATGATAAGTGTTATAGATGTGACTCACTTAGTCGCTCAACAGTGCTATCAGAAGAACACATTGGATAGAGATAAAATTAAGCTCTTAGCCGCTTTTGGGCACCCACGCAATAAACCACCAGTGCCGGTGCTTTCGTTTCGTTACAAGCAAAAAGAGTTGCGCAAAGAAACGCGATACAAGTTACGCACCTCGGTTAAACTGAAAAATTATGACACTCATATTACCGGTGTAAGTGAAGATTGCTCTATTAGCGGTCTTAAAATAGAGCTTGATTCACCTTTTGAGCAGCGTATTAATTCAAAAGTAAGTATTTCTTTTCCTGCTTTACAGAAAAAAACGACACAATTTATATTGGAAGACTTGAAATATAGAGTCAAACATATCAATTACGATAGGTTAGTTCTTCATTTAGAAGCAATTACAGAGCAAGAACTTAGTGTTGCAGAGACGTTTTTCACACAGTTAATCGCGACTAATAAAGATAAATTGAAAACCACCACAAACGAGGAGTCTGTGCCTGGTATGAGCTTAGCTTTGCGGTGTATGCAAGCCAGAAATACGCCGCAATTATGCACTTATATCCAAAAATACAACGGTGGATATTTTCCGATTGCCACCACAATGCAGCCAATAAGGGCATCTTGGTTAAACTTACTTAAACATGATATGCCAGCAACGAAGATGAATAACTCATGGTTATTTCAAGATAAACACAAGAGCAATGCATTTATCCGAGATGCTATGCGTACATTGAGATTAGATCAACGCCCTATAACAGCAGAAATATATGTCGCATTTGACCCCACCGAGCTTGATTATGAAGCTGCAATTGTTGCGCAATGGGAGAACGAATTAACGACACACCGTTCAAAATTACAATTCATTAAAACAGCAATGGCACGAGGCGAGTTTTATGCGTTCAGCGTTCATATTAGCCGTTCAAATCATCCGGACACTTCTTTCTTGGAACAAGAGTTGTTATACGTTACTCGCTACGCTATTCACAAGGCGAAACAATTAGAAGAACAGATGTGGGATATTTGTGGTCAGGTTTATTTGACCGACATTACACGAGAAGCTATGTATCGCTATCAATTGAATGAGTGACAGTGCTTTTTGATACTGCATGCTTCGTCACTAGAAGGGCATTACTATCTGGTATCTTCAACTTTTTTGGCTTGATTGAGACTTTGCTTGAGTGCTAAATTAATAACCGCCGCTAACAGACATTCAAGGTCACAAATGAATAAATACAAATTATATGCAGTTATACTTGCTCTTACTGCTGGCCTATTCGGCTGTGATCAGTCAGAGGTGGGCGATATCTCGTTGGGCATCTTTACTACCCAAGATATTAAACTTAATACCCTTGTTGATCCAATAGTGACCGGTGTTACCTGTCATGTCGCCAGTATTGAAGCCGATTTAAGCTTAGCAGACCCATCGGACAGTTCAATTGCTTGCCGACAAACTGGCGAAATAACCGCAGGTATGATCGCGCAAATAGATAAATCAAAATCTGGCGAAATAGTTTTTAGAAAATCGAAGAGTATATTTTTCAAATCAATGAAAATACGTCGCGTGTTTGATGCTGACTCACAAACCCTAATGTATGTGTCCTATTCTACCAAGGAAACTTCCGGCAGCTTCAAGCACAGCTTATCAACAGTGCCTCTTTGGGGAACTCAGGCCTACGTTAACCCAACAAATACAGAACAGCCTCCAAACCGCTAAAACGAATTGAGTTAGCCGCTTGTGCTTGTACTTTAGGCTTGGCCTTAAAAGCAACACCGGTGCCAGCCACACACATCATTATCAAGTCGTTAGCTCCATCGCCAACGGCAATTGTGTTTGCAATCGGAATGTTATTTTCTTTTGCTAGCTTTTGCAAAACATCCGCTTTGGACTGCGCATCTATGATCTTACCTACTACTTTCCCCGTGAGCTTATTGTCTTTAACTTCTAAAGTGTTACTGACGGCGTAATCTAATTCGAATAGCACCTTGATATAATCAGCAAAATAAGTAAAGCCTCCCGATGCAATGGCAATTTTCCAACCTTTGCGTTTTAACTCATTTATCAACGCAGCAAAACCAGGCATAAATGGTAGACGCTTGCGAATACTTAACAAAGCGCTAAGGTTTACTCCATTCAAGCATGCCACACGATGATGTAAGCTTTCAGCAAAAGCTATTTCACCTTGCATTGCTAGTTCAGTTACTTTACTAACAGCGTCACCTACACCCGCGAGTTTAGCTATTTCGTCAATACACTCCATTTCTATTAAGGTACTGTCCATATCAAATACAGCAAGACCTTGGTTTTCCAGTGAGACACTAGGTTTCAAAAACACATCAATAAAAAGGGCTTCACTTAACAGTTTGAGTCTCCTGTTCAATGCTCCTGTTGTGATGTCAGTCTCATCAATTTGACAGTCTATATTCACCACCACTTTGTCAAATGCACCATGATACGTGTTAGCAACAACCTTGACTAAGTTTGATTGGATCTGTAACGCTACGATAATTTCCTCAAGCATTTCAAAGTTCAGTCCCGTCGCTGCCACGATGATTGTGTGTGCAGGGCTGATATTTTCAATATCTGATACCTCATCGCCGTCGCTAATATTTTTTTTAGTATACCAGCGGCACGACAACGGCCCTGTCACAGAATTATCAATTTCACCGGTGAAATTGAACTGCGGCTTATCTAAGCGTTCCTCATTTTGAAGAGCATAAACTAAGAACAAGCTATTGTGTTGCGCTAAATAGTTAGCAAACTTTACTGTACTCAGTTCTGTGGCGGTTGTTAACGGTATAACGTGCAAAGTAGATCCTAAGAAGATATGTTTCTTTTATAAGCTTGATCATACCTAAACGACACCAGCAATAAAACAAAGTCTTGGCAAAAAGCGTTATTTATCCTATTGTTGCTGGTATGCCATTACCATTGAGAAACGTTTGTTTAGCCAAATAACACCTAGATTTTTCGTATTGAAACGCATATCAAATTTTATACTGGCTGTGTGTATTGCGGTGATCGGTATTAATTTATGGTTTATGTACGACAAAAATGCGAATAAATGGTATAGCTTAGAGTCGGAACAACTGGGTAGAAGTTTAGCTGCCCAAGCATCGAGAATGCTAGCCGGACCGTTGCAAAAAGACGACCAAGATAGTATCGAAAATTACGTTAGTACTATAGAGATTGAGAGCTTAGTCAAAGGCACATCATTATACGACCATACAGGTAAGACAATTAAAAGCTTTGATGAAAATTACTCTATTGTGGAGCAATTTAGAGTGTTGGAGCAACCTCCTCTTATTTTTGTTGAAGATATCATTTACGACGGTAAAACCATCGGTTATGTCAAGCTGTTGCTAGACCGTGAGTCTATCATCAAGCATCACAAGGCGTTCAATCGCTCACAATTCATGCAAACTGGCCTACTAATGCTACTTACCGCTATTTGCGCAATGATACTTACTCGCTTATTTTATAAAATACGAGCCAACTATCAATTCAGTGATAAACCGAAAAGCGTTAAATAATTTATTGTCGTTTGTTGTTCAACTTCTTGCGAAGATGTTTTTTTAAGTTCAGCCAAAACATCAACGACCAGCCTAAGCTGGCTTGGTTGGTTGCGTTGCCCCTGAAATCCACTTAACGGCATATCGGGTGAGTCAGTCTCAATTACCAGTTTATCTAAAGGCAGCTTTGCAATACTGTATCGCGTTTTACTAGCGCGCGAATAAGTAATCGTGCCACCGACGCCCAATAAAAAACCCATATCAATATAAGTCTTAGCTTCATGATAACTACCTGAGAAAGCATGGAGGATGCCCCCCCCTTGGTATTTTTGTTCTTTCAAAAGACGAATTAGATGATTGTGAGATTTTCTGTGATGCAAAATAACCGGCTTTTTGTATACGTTAGCAAGGTTGAGTTGAAAACGTAATATTTTTTCCTGATACGCCATATCTAGAGCTAACGAACCATCGAGGCCTGTTTCACCAAACGCAATAAACTGATTTTGATATACGCTAGCTAATTGTGAAAACTCATTAAGCATGGCCTGAGTACTTGCTTCATCCTGCATTTTAAGAAAATAAGGATGTAAACCTAACGCAATATCAATTTGTTGATAACGTTGCTTTAAAGAGAGTAATTTAGCAAATTGAGCATTATGTAAACCCGGCACTAAAAAGCGCTTAACACCTGCTTCCAAGGCATTTTTTAGCACGTTATCACGGTCGCTATCAAATGCATCAAGGTCAATATGGCAATGACTGTCAATCATGGCTTAAGGCATTAATCTTTGTGTTATCCAGCTGCCATTATCTTGTTTATTATATTCAAATCGGTCATGCAATCGATGTTCGCCACCTTGCCAAAATTCGATTTGATGAGGCTCAATACGAAAGCCGCCCCAAAAATCAGGCAATGGGACTTGACCGTTTGCAAACTTTTCTTTCATTTGAGCAAACTGAGTCACTAATAATTCACGTGTCGAAATTGGCTGACTTTGCTGTGACGCCCAAGCGCCCAATTGGCTATCCTTAGGGCGAGACAAGAAATATTTCGCGACTTCTGTTCGAGACAATGCTTTAGCAACACCATTAACTCTCACTTGACGTTCCAAAAAATACCAAGGGAAATGCAACGAAATTTTTGCATTATTGGCTAAATCTTTTGCTTTGCGACTGCCCAAATTAGTATAGAAAACGAAGCCTTCATTGCTCAAATCCTTAAGCAGCACGATACGTTGACTGGGTTGGCCGTTCGCATCCACCGTAGCCACTGTCATGGCATTAGGATCGGGAAGCTTTGCGTTAATCGCATCATCTAGCCATATCTTAAATAAATCAATGGGGTGCTCTGTAAGCACATCCGATGTTAGGCGACCGGCTGTATATTCTTTTCTAAAATCACTAAGGGGTTGCATATTTTAATATTCCACAATAGCACTAAAAGTAGTTTTGTCATGTGCCTTAGCCTTTATAGTCATTATCATAACCAAGGGATCGTAATGCACGTTCATCATCTGCCCAGCCAGCTTTAACCTTAACCCATAATTCAAGGAAAACCTTATTATCAAATAATGCTTCCATGTCCTTACGTGCTTCCGCTCCCATAGTTTTGAGGTGGCTGCCTCCTTTACCAATAATCATACGTTTTTGGGTTTCGCGGTCGACCAGTATTAGTCCGTTAATATGGTAAATACCTCTTGGCGTAAGTTTAAACTGTTCTATTTCAACCGTTGTTGCATACGGCAGCTCATCACCAGTGAAGCGCATCAGTTTTTCTCTGATTATTTCAGCAGCCATAAATCGACTGGAGCGATCGGTAATGTAGTCTTCAGGAAAATAAAACTCACTCTGTGGTAATGAATTCATCACCAACTTTCGCAAATGATCGATCTGCTTATTCTGTTTTGCACTGACGGGTATGACATTTTCGAAATCATGCTTTTCGTTAAGCGTTTTTAATGTATCCATTAAAAGCGCTTTGTCCGTTACTTTGTCCGTTTTATTAACCACTAACCAACAAGGTATATTCGCTTGCTTGATTTTAGATAGAACCAAGTCATCATCCTCAGTCCAACGCGTTCCCTCAATAACAAATAACACCAAGTATACCTCGCCTAATGAACTTGCTGCTGCGCGGTTCATTAAGCGGTTAATAGCGCGCTTTTCGTCACCATGTAAGCCTGGCGTATCGACATATATTGCTTGGCGTTCGCCTAGCGTATCAATACCCATGATCCGATGTCGGGTTGTTTGCGGCTTGCGCGATGTAATACTGACTTTTTGGCCTAAAATTTGATTTAGGATAGTCGATTTACCAACATTCGGGCGACCAACGATGGCAACCATCCCACAATGTTTATTACTCATTTAATAACTTCTCTAATGTTTGTTTAGCTGCGTTTTGCTCGGCTTGTCGACGACTTTTACCTTTACCAATTTGGCTAGTATTTAATGGCTCTACAGTGCAATCAACTTCAAAAGTTTGCGCATGGTCTTTACCGCTAATTGATACGACTTCATAATTTGGCAGGGGCAATTGTCTGGACTGCAAAAACTCTTGCAGTTGTGTTTTGTTGTCTTTTATCTGTCTATGAGGGTCAAGCTTTTCAATCCGACTTTCGAATAACTTAACTATCGTATTTTTTGCAGCATCTATACCCGATTCCAAAAATATCGCACCAATGACCGCTTCAACAGCATCAGCTAAAGTTGAACTGCGTCGATGCCCTCCACTTTTCATCTCGCCAGAACCTAATTTCAGTAAAGCGCCGAAATCATGTTCTTTGGCAATAAGTGCCAAAGTATCACCCTTTACCAATGATGAGCGCATTCTTGTTAACTTTCCTTCAGGTTGCTCCGGAAACTGCTCGTATAACAGGTCAGCAACAACCATACCTAGTACGGCGTCGCCCAAAAACTCGAGTCTTTCATTATGAACCTTAGCAGCACTGCGATGTGTAAATGCTTGTTCAAGCAAAGCCTTATTTTCAAATGTATAGTCGAGTACTTTGTCTAATCTTATATATGGATTCATTATAACTCTTTGCGATGCCTATTTAATTTGCGACTCTTGCGGTAATACTTAGTTACCGGAAACGCAAAAGATATAGACACTTTTGATGTTAACTATCATTGGGATAGTTAGGTCACTATTGGCAGTAAATGCCAATTACTCAATACTGCCACTGCGTTCAAAACGAATGCCTGATGGCACCCATGTGGGCAAAAAGTCTTCTGGTACTCTCTCAAACTCAAAACTAACCCAAATGAGCACAGCTTCACCAACTAAGTTCGCCTCTGGAACGAAACCCCAATAGCGACCGTCTTCACTATTATCACGATTATCTCCCATCGCAAAATAGCTACTTTCTGGGACAATCCATTCATTGATAGCAGTTCCAGGTTGTACGGGTTTATAACGGGCTGTTTGATCAATCGCTCTAGGATTACGCAATATAGAATGATTTTCACCACCTAGATCTTCGCTATATTCTTCGAGATAAGCACCGCGACTAATGTAATCTGTTTTACTGGAATAAATTTGTTTAACCGCTTTTTCTGGTGGACAAGGCTGCTGCGTACCACAAGCTTCTGTGATATATAGCTGCTTATTGCGATAAATGATCTTATCACCAGGTAGACCGATGATACGCTTTATATAGTCGATATTAGGATCCTTTGGAAATTTAAATACAACCACATCTCCCCTTTTCGGCTCACCTGTCTCAATAAGTTTAGCTCTAAAAATAGGGTCTTTAATTCCATAACTGAATTTTTCAACCAGTATGAAATCACCCACTAACAACGTCGGCATCATCGAACCTGATGGAATTTGAAAGGGTTCATACAAAAAAGAACGGAACACCATAACTAGCGCAAAAATAGGAAAAAACTGTTTTGCGTTATCGACTAAGGCAGGCAAATACGGATCTGCTTCCTCACCGCTCAATTCGATAATAGTATTATCGCCGAGGATGGCTTTACGTTCTTCTAACGCCATTGTTTTTCTTGTTGGTGCAAAAAACAAGGCATCAATTGCCCATATAAGACCAGTAATAGCGGTCATCGCTACCAGAAACATTGCAAAATAATTTGCCATTAATTATCCACCTTTAAAATCGCTAAGAAAGCATCTTGAGGCAACTCTACATTGCCGACTTGCTTCATCCGCTTTTTACCCGCTTTTTGTTTTTGTAATAACTTTTTCTTACGGCTGATATCACCACCATAACATTTTGCAATTACGTTTTTGCGTAATTGCTTAACGGTACTGCGAGCAACAATGTGTGTGCCTATAGTAGCCTGTATGGCAATGTCGAACATTTGTCTTGGGATTAATTCTTGTAATTTATCAACTAAGTCGCGTCCGCGCTTTTGTGAGTTGGCTTTGTGCGTTATCAGTGCTAACGCATCAACTCGCTCTCCATTAATAAGTATATCTAAGCGCACCATATCTGCAACTTGAAAACGGCTGAAATTATAATCCAGTGATGCGAAGCCTCTACTAGTTGATTTCAGTTTATCAAAGAAATCGAGAACCACTTCGGCCATTGGCATATCATAGGTAACGGCGACTTGTTTACCATGATATGTCATTGCTGTCTGCATGCCGCGCTTATCCACGCAAAGTTTAATGACACTACCTAAATACTCCTGTGGAACAAGAATATTTGCGACCACGATAGGTTCGTGAATTTCGTCGATATCGTTGATTGCAGGCAACTTAGAAGGGTTGTCTACTTGCAAGACTTCACCTTTGGTGGTTTTGACTTGGTAAATAACCGTTGGTGCTGTGGTGATTAAATCTAAATCATATTCACGCTCTAAACGTTCTTGAATGATTTCCATATGCAACATACCGAGGAAACCAATTCTAAAACCAAAGCCCAAAGCGGCGGAGCTCTCTGGTTCGTAAAACAAAGAGGCGTCATTAAGACTCAGTTTAGATAACGCATCGCGAAAGTCTTCATAGTCATCAGAGCTCACCGGAAATAAACCGGCATAAACCTGTGGTTTTATTTTCTTAAAGCCTGGTAATGCTTTTGTAGCAGGTGCTTTAGCTAAGGTAATTGTGTCGCCGACAGGAGCGCCGTTGATTTCTTTTATACCAGCGATGATAAAACCGACCTCGCCGGCTGCCAACCTGCCTGTGTCTGTTTGTTTTGGTGTAAAAATACCTACTTTATCAACTTGATGTACAACACCATTTGACATAATTTGAATTTTATCTTTTGCGTTTAGCTGGCCTTGCACGATGCGCACAAGTGACACAACCCCTTGATAATTATCAAACCAAGAATCGATAATTAAGGCCTGAAGTGGCGCATCAACGTCACCTACAGGTGGTGGAATACGTTTTACTATTTCTTCTAATACCTCTTCAATGCCTACGCCCGTTTTCGCAGAGCATCGAACAGCATCAATTGCATCAATACCGATAATATCTTCAATTTCTTCAGCAACGCGCTCTGGCTCAGCCTGTGGCAAATCTATTTTATTTAGAATTGGCACAACTTCCATATTTAAATCCATCGCCGTATAGCAGTTTGCAAGTGTCTGTGCTTCAACGCCTTGCCCTGCATCAACGACTAATAAAGCCCCTTCACACGCGGCAAGTGAGCGCGACACTTCATAAGTAAAATCGACGTGCCCGGGCGTATCAATAAAATTAAGCTGATACTTTTCACCGTCTTTCGCTTCATAATATAACGTAACGCTTTGTGCCTTGATAGTTATTCCGCGCTCGCGCTCAATATCCATTGAATCAAGCACTTGAGCTGACATTTCGCGATTAGTTAAACCACCACAAGTTTGAATAAGTCGATCGGCAAGCGTTGACTTGCCATGGTCGATATGCGCAATAATACTGAAGTTGCGAATGTTCTTTAATTGCATAAATTTAGCTACTTGTCCTGAAGTTACCGAGGTCTATATTGAGCCCAAAGACGCTTTGCTTTGCAGTCTGAAGTCACCTTGGTTTTATAAGCGAAAAATAAAGACGCGATTTTACCGTTTTATCGGCACAAATGCGAATGATTAGAGGATTATTACTACGCTTTGACTGGTTATCTTGCTCACAAGTTGACAATAATTTGTTAAGAAGCGTTACTTACCATCCTAAAAGGTATCATTTACCTCAAATAAAAAGATAAATTAGATAAGTTTTTTGAGTGGAATTTCATTTTTCATAGTAATAGTTGCATCATTGACCGCACCTAAAACAACGGGAGAAAATTGTCCTTTGTCCTGTTTTTTCGCAAATATTGAAATTTGCCAAAAACTGACCGCAGTGGCAACAAAGCCAAATAAAATTTGCCAACCCTCGTGTAAATTGGGTAACAGAAATTGCATGCTTGACACGCTGAAAATCAAAACAAGTATTGGTAACACATAAACTAACATTGAGGCGCCTATTAACTGCTCCTCTGGTATACCTAGTTTAACTGTCTGCCCTTCTTTTAGATCATATGGACTTATTAATTTGAGTAACTCAGGTTTAGCAGTAAAGGCTTTTGCAACGACGCTTGTTCCACAATTTTTATTGACGTGGCAGGAACCACAAGTGGTCTTAATCTGGGTTTCAATCCAAACTTCATTACCTTTTACTTTTTTAACAATACCTGTTTCTTCAATCATAATTTAGTATCAATTTTTCACTTCAATTGATTTTGCCATGAGTTGGGCTGTGACTAAAGGTATATCTCCAACCACCGTAACTTGTACTTTACCGTCAGTACGAGAGTGAACGGTATTAGCGCCATTATTCAAATTAACATCATCTTGAAAAACACCTGTTGCTGCTTGGATATAAACTGACACATTCACCAGACCATCGCTAAATAAACTATATTCGGCCACCTGTCCTGTTATAGCTAGTTGATGGATATCCTGTTTTACTGGTTTCATCCCCACAGGCAAAAAGGCTAAGGTCCATTCATGCTTTCTCTGTGGTGGATTTACAACATTAATCACCCTAGGTAAGTTATCTTGTTGCAATTGACTGAATGCCTCAGCAACCCTGTCATCAATTCTCAATTGAGTAACTTGTATTTGTTGCAGTAACTTGCCATCCAAGCCATGCATGTTGAGCTTCAACAACATGCCTGTTTCCTCGTCCAACCACAAATGATACCCATACCGAGTTTTATCGATACTAGTAATACGAATTTGTTGTGCGGAACGCCCCGATATCCTGTTTCTACCGACGAGTAAGAATTGATAGCTCATTTGAAGTTGGTTAGGTTCATGCAGCAGTGCAAACGGCATGGGCCCGTCAATTGCACTTCCATACATACTATAAGGCGGGTACCCTGGCTGAAAAACGCTAACGACATTATTAACTCTAATATTCTCGAACCCGGGACCATTGAGTAAGCTGAGTTGCTCTATTTGTGTGCTGTCATCTATTTTCGCATGGCGCCACAAAAATGGCTGTGCATCTTTGCCCGGAATATTCAATACAAAGGAAATTTCGTAGTTTAACAGTGACGTCTGTCTTGCCAGACGCTCCAACCAACTAATTGCTGATAAGGGGTCGAAGGGATTGCTCTCTTTCAAAACACCTTGAGCGACTTTTCGGGCTAGCGCCTGCTGTGTTTCTGAGCTGGTAATTTCTAGGTCTTTTGTTACTTGTTGCGATTGCTCATTAACTGGAGCTTGGTCGGATGATTGCTCTGGTTGCTCATTTGCCCAAGCGCTTGTGACAGCAATTAGAGCGAAAAAGCCAAAAAGAATCAGAAGCAAACTCGGCGTGCAGAGCCTTTTACCGATATTGGCGCTACTTGTCACATTGTTTACTCCGTTAATCATACTACTGTTGTGGTTGCTCTTTGTTCAGCTCTTGCAGTGCTGATTCTTTGCTTTGCCCAGCATTTTTGAGTTTTAGTTGACGTTGATGGTCTTCAATAATTGCATTTATTTGGCGTTGTTGTTCTAACAATATCGCCATCCCTTCGCGGTCAACACTCTGGCTTGTATTCAAGCTCACTGGAGCCAAACCACCTTGAGGACCAAATTGTGTCGGCGCGGCTAAGAATGGCTGCGACTCCTCAGGTTGGTTGTACGACTGATAACTAAATATCATCACAGCAGTGGCACAAGCAGCAACGGCCAACTGCCCACTTTGTTTGACCAATGGGATAATGTTTGCGACTAAGGGAAACTCTCGCCAAGTGCGCTTCGGAGCGACCATTGCCAATTCATTTTCCAATCGTTTCGCAACTTGAGCACTAACGTCAAAATGAACGTCTCCACTCATTTCGTTACGGATACAATCCCTGGCCAAATGATAACGTTTCCACTTGTCAGCGAGTTCAGAATCTTGTGTCAAACTCTTCGCTATTTCAGGATCTTGGTGCTCACCATCCACAAATGCTGATAATTTTTCGTACTGTTGTGTCATAAAACAGATTCCTACTTTAACACCGCTACTAATAAACCGTGTTTATGTTTGCATTAAAGGCACGATAACTTTATCTATCGCTTCTCGTGCTCTAAAAATTCTTGATCGCACTGTCCCAACCGGACATTCCATCACTGCAGCTATCTCTTCATAGCTCAGGCCTTCGATTTCGCGTAACGTAATTGCCGAACGTAAATCTTCGGGTAAAGCGTCTATTGCGGCGAATAATTTTTGCTGTAATTCCTCGGATAGCAAAGCACGTTCAGGGGAGTTATTTTCCTTTAGCGCATCGCTTCCATCATAATAATCAGCTTCGTTCGCATCAACATCACTTGCTGGCGGTTTACGCCCTTGTGATGTTAAATAATTTTTTGCACTATTTACCGCTATCCTATATAGCCAAGTATAAAAAGCACTTTCGCCTCTAAAGTTGGGGAGTGCCCTGTAAGCTTTTATAAACGCCTCTTGCGTTACATCCGCTACATCACCGCTATTTTTTACGTACCTTGCTACGATATTCATCACCTTGTTTTGATGACGAATAACTAACAAATTAAAAGCGTTCTTATTGCCTTTTTGTACCTGTTCAACTAATTCTTGATCGGTTTTCTGCTCGCTCATTCGAGCCACTACTCCTAAAACACATCACTTATGGCTCATGCAAGTGTAGTAATAGACAGACACTTTATGGATAAGTTCGATATACAGCTAAAATAATTTATAAATAACCATCAGTTGTAATTTTTTATTAGATGATTAGTATGTCGATACACACAAGTCTACATGTTACTCGAAAAACAATCTATGTCTCAAACAATTGAACATCGCTGCGACTTGCTTATAGTAGGCAGTGGAGCCGCAGGTTTAAGCCTTGCTTTAAAAATGGCTGAATTCTGTGACGTTATAGTCTTAAGCAAAAGTGACATTAATGAAGGTAGTACTCGTTATGCGCAGGGCGGTATAGCTGCCGTATTTGACGACACAGACTCTATTGACGACCATGTCAAAGATACGTTGAATGCAGGTGCAGGGCTATGTGATGAGGCGGTTGTTGCTTTTACAGTGCGCAATGCAAAAGAAAGCATGGAATGGTTGATTAATAAAGGCGTTCCTTTTGATCAAGAAAAAAGTGAGAATGGGGAAACCAAATTTCACCTTACGCGTGAGGGTGGGCATAGCCACAGAAGAATTCTGCATGCTGCCGACGCCACCGGCGCAGCTGTGCAAAAAACACTATCCGATAACGTAGCGAATCATCCTAATATTCACTTATTTGAACGTTATAACGCGATTGACTTAATAAAGAGCAAATCCGCCCCTGACCATTGTGTCGGTGCCTACGTCTGGAATCGTAAAACAGAGCGAGTAGAAGTAATTAGGTCGCGCTTTACAACGCTTGCAACTGGCGGCGGCAGCAAAGTATATCAATACACATCAAACCCGGATGTATCGAGCGGTGATGGCGTAGCCATGGCGTGGCGCGCCGGTTGTAAAATAGCCAATATGGAATTTAACCAATTTCATCCCACTTGCTTATTTCATCCGGACGCAGGTAACTTTCTTATCAGTGAAGCATTGCGCGGCGAAGGCGCATTTTTATGCCATCAAGATGGTACCAAGTTCATGCATAAATTCGACAACAGAGGCGATCTCGCGCCACGTGATATTGTGGCCAGAGCCATCGATTTTGAAATGAAACGCCTTGGGGCTGATTGTATGTACTTAGATATTAGTCACAAATCCAGTGATTTCATCCAAAAACACTTCCCTAATATATATCGCCGCTGTATTTCATTAGGCATCGATATTACGACTCAACCAATACCCGTTGTTCCTGCTGCACATTATACTTGCGGCGGAGTTGTTACTGATTTCGACGCACGCACTAACTTGGAAAATGTATATGCTATTGGTGAAACCGCTTACACGGGCCTCCATGGTGCGAACAGAATGGCCAGCAATTCATTACTAGAATGTATCGTGTTCGCTCATGCCGCTGCCAAGCATATTGTTAATCGCATCGACGAAAACTGGATTGATGAGCCAATACAAGCTTGGGATGAGAGCCGAGTAATTGACTCAGATGAACTGGTTATTATTCAACATAATTGGCACGAACTTCGGCTTTTCATGTGGGATTACGTTGGGATTGTCCGCACAAATAAGCGACTAGAGCGCGCTTTGAGGCGCATAAACTTATTAAAACAAGAGATTGATGAGTATTACAGCAACTTTAAGGTGAGCAATAATATGTTGGAATTGCGAAATCTAGTTTGTGTCGCCCAATTAATTGTGACTTGTGCAATGCAAAGAAAAGAAAGCCGAGGATTGCATTACAATTTAGACTATCCGAACATGCTAGAGAAGCCGGAGCCGACTATTATCCAGAAGAAGACGTAATATTAGAAGAAACGTCAATACTAACTGCGCGCTAACCAATCACAATGTTTGTGCGCAGATGCTCTCTTTCTTTAGAGCGGCTTTGTGAAGTAAGCGAGAAATCGATCAGGTTCAGATCACGATTGACTCTTAACTCACAGCGCGTTGGCAAGTAAATAGGTTGCATAAATTGTGTAGAAAACTGCATTGGCGTTTGTGCGAAAACCCATTTACTGTTTTGCATTTCTTGTTTTATAACGACTGATAAGCAAAGTGCTTTTGAATACATTCCGTGCGCTATAGCTTGCTTAAAGCCCATGAATTTTGCCGTCCAACGAGTCAAGTGTATGGGGTTAAAATCGCCCGAAACTCCCGCATATTTGCGCCCCACACCTAGAGGGAAATTCAGTTCACAAGTATTATCGAATGGAAAGGTAACGGAGCTTACTGTAGGTATTGCAGAGGGCAGTTGTTCTGCGCACTGTGTGATGGAGTTTAGTTCACCAGGAGTTATATCGTCAAATCCGGCATGCTTGTAATTACCTACAACATGCTTTTGTCTAGACAGATAATAAGACGTGCCAGAAACCGCTAACTTACCATTCACAAAGCCTTCACTCAAGACGGCGAAAACCCAGCCTTTCTTATGCCAAGTTAATCCGTTAAATGATGTTTTTAGCATCAATTTGGAGCTTTGTTCTGGTAACCAATTTACCTCAATATGATTAGCTAGATGCACCAGGCCCATCGGTTTAAAAGGGAACGGTTTATTTACTATCATCTCGAGTTGCATTGGCAAAGTAAGTACTTGTAAATAATTAGGGTGTATGACGGATGCGATACCAAGCTTCCAGTTGACGATCTTATTGTAACGCTCACAATGCATTGCGTTTATTTGAATTTCTTGACAAAGACTGCTTACTGGCAACACAGGTGTATCACAATCAAGTAGTTGTGGGTTATAAAACGCCGCTTTTAATAAGCCCATATTCATCATCTACTCGGTCTTCCTAGATTAAGTTTTGATATCAATAAAAAGACTGCCTGTATTTTTCAGGCAACTGGTTTCATATTTTGTGTAATTGCAGAAGCCAATGCTCGGTAATGACTTTCTGTTGTCTGCCACTTAAATAGAATAGTTGAGATAACAGTATGCGCAGTCATGTGTTCATTATTTTTTGCGTTTTGACTATTCATCGTTCCTATTACATTTCCCTGCCTCGATTCCAATATTAAGAATATACCCAACGGAGTGCAACGCGAACGAGATGATATTTCATAATGAACGTCGTTCTTTTGAGTCCCAGTTTGCGCGTATATATGGTCTCTATTATCATTCTCACCGTACACTTGTCTCCCAGAGCCATCACAAAGCAGTGGTTCTTTTAGACCCATCAAGAGCCAAAAATGTGTCACCAATATAGTATTATAAAAAAACTTATATCCTAGCCAAATACTAAGTAAAATAGTAAATACTACCTGCAATGTATAAAATGTTAGCAATGGCAACGACCAGCATAAAATAAGTGGTACAACGTAGCCATTAAAAAATTGAATGAAACCAAATTTATATCGAGTAACAATAACATCACGATATTCGATATCGGATTACACCTTTACTCTTTGCAACACTTTGTGAACCATATAAGCTAAATCTGGGTCGTCACATTTTTTATGACCCATGAACCAAGCGAACAAGTCTGGATCATCACAGGTTAACAAACGCTCAAAAACTACTTTCTCGCCCTCTGGTAATTCATCGAAAGCTTGCTCAACAAAAGGAAGAAATAGTACGTCTAATTCTAACATACCTCTACGGCATGCCCATCTCAACCTAGCGACTCTTTTTGCTGTAAACATTGGTAACCTTGTGCTTTATTTGACTGAATAGTAGCATAACGTGGATGTTTGCAGAACTGATCAAAAGATTTTTAAACAGTCGATATCTTAATCTCAGAAATCCAAGTTAATTTCGTGTTGAATCAATGACCATCTTGCAAAGTGATATACCATCCCAATATCACTTATACACTAGCATAAGATTGCACATTTATTGTTTGACAATAGGCAATCTGGACAGTAATAGAGGCTACAAATGTCATCTCAAAACGAATTGATCGTAAAATTAAAAAGTCTTGGCTGTATTACATTTTCAGGACCACAAGCTACAGATTATTTGCAAGGCCAAGTTACGGTAGATGTAACAAAAATGGCTCCCCATGCCGCAAGATTTGGTGCGCATTGTGACTTCAAGGGAAAAGCTTGGTCAGTATTTACCACACTCTTGAGTAATGATGTGTTTCATTTGATTATGCGCAAATCTGCTCTCGAAAAAAGCCTCTCTGAATTTAAAAAATATGGCGTTTTCTCGAAAGTCGATATCCAGCAAACGGGCGAAGAACTGAGCTTTTTTGGCATATCTGGGAGCACATCAGTAAGCGGTATTAACTCATTGTTTGCAGATCTCAACGATCAACACCTGAGCGTTACTAGCAACGAATTTGGCAGTGCAATTTGCCTAAACAGAAACAACCCACGATATATTCTTGCTTTAAATTTAGCAGGTTCAGCTTTACTAAGTAAACTAACTAACGCTGATAGTTATGAGGATGAAAGTCACTGGGAGGCTATGGATATACTCGACGGTATACCTTATGTGGAAACCCAAAATAGTAACCAATTTGTTCCTCAAATGCTTAATTTACAAGCTATCGCGGGTATCGATTTTGATAAAGGTTGCTACATGGGCCAAGAGACCGTGGCGCGTACAAAGTTCTTAGGCCGCAACAAAAGAGCGTCTTACATACTAATTCATCATGGAGTTGATTTATTAGAACAATTAAATCCAGGGGATGTATTAGAAAAACAAGCAGGCGAAAATTGGCGCAGTGGTGGAACTGTTTTGCAGAGTGCAGTACTTAACGACAAAACTTTAGTGTTTGGTGTTCTTGCAAATGACACGCAAACAGGTGATGTGCTAAGATTAAAAGCGTTACCAGAGCATACGTTTGTAGTAAGCGCTCTACCTTATAAATTAGATTAATAATAGGATACAAGATGCAAATACAGAAAGATAATGTCGTAACACTTCATTACACTGTAAGTACCACAGAGGGAGATGTCATTGACTCCTCCTACGAAGCGCCACCAATGTCATTTCTGCAAGGTAGTCATTTTATGATTGAAGGCATTGAAGAAGCATTAGTTGGGAAAATTAAAGGTGACAAGTTCGCAGTTGCTGTTGACCCTGATAAAGCTTACGGTGACCGTCATGACGATTTAATTCAAGAAGTCCCATCTGAGATGTTTGATGATATGGATGTTGATGTGGGGATGAGCTTTAGAGCAACTACCGACGACGGCGAGCAGTCAGTCATGATTATTGATAAAACAGACACAACCGTTACTGTCGATGGCAATCATCCATTAGCAGGTATGTCATTAGCCTTTGAGGTTGAAGTTGTCGACGTACGTGAAGCGACTTCGGATGAAATAAAACACGGACATGTTCATGGTGAAGATGGTTGCGGCCATTCAGAGTAAAATTGTCCACTGGATATATGTAAAATCTATGACAGATGACGCATCCAAAATCGACAATTTACATGCTGTAGGCAATATTCCAATTGCCATTACAACGCATGTTTTCGAAGACGCTATATAGCGTCTTCGTCAGTTTCACCCGTGCGGATACGAACGACTTGTTCAACATCAAAAACAAATATTTTACCGTCGCCTATTTTACCTGTTTTTGCATGCATTAAAATAGTTTCAACGGCTCTATCGACTAGATCATCTGGAACAACCAACTCAATTTTTATCTTAGGTAGGAAGTCCACATTATATTCTGCCCCCCGATAAAGTTCTTTATGACCTTTCTGCCTTCCGAAACCTCGCACCTCAGTCATTGTGATGCCACTAACACCGATTGAAGATAGTCCCTCACGAACATCATCCAGCTTAAACGGCTTGATAATAGCTTCAATTTTTTTCATTAGATTTGAGTTTCCTTATTCATGATCATAAACGGTAGGGATGGGGAGTCGTTTATGTTG